>JADGNP010000473.1 GCA_017883425.1 Candidatus Sulfotelmatobacter sp.
GGTTTGAGCTGAAGGATGTGAACGAATTGCCCAGCATGGAAGAGTTCGAAAAGCTGGTGGCGGAATCGTTTCAGTCGGAGCTGATTCCGGCGGAGAGTGCGCCGTCAGCGCCCGAAGTTGCGCAGCCGACGGAGAGTACCGCGCCCGAGGCGGAACCGGCGAGCGAAAGCGTTTCGGAAACGGAGAAGGCGGGCTGAGCCGGCCTTTTTGTTGTGCCGTCCCTCTACCTACTCAGCGCTGAAGCGCTGGGCTAAATTGTTTTCACCCCTGCGGGGCTCGGAATTTCAATTGCCTCACGGACTTGAATTTCAATGTGCCGCAGGAACTCGGAGTTTCATTATGCCGCTGGAACGCCTGCAAAAGATTATCGCTGCTGCCGGAGTCGCTTCCCGCCGGAAGGCTGAGGAACTGATCTCGGCGGGCCACGTGCAGGTCAACGGGACGGTGATCACGGAGCTCGGCAGCAAGGCCGACCCGGAAACGGACCACGTGCGCGTGAACGGAAAACTTCTTCACGGAGCGCAGCGGCACGTTTACCTCTTGCTCAACAAGCCCAAGGGCTATGTCACCACGATGAGCGATCCGGAAAAGCGGCCCACCGTCATGGACCTGATTCACGGCGTCAGGGGCCGCGTGTATCCCATAGGGCGGCTGGACTATGCCAGCGAAGGGTTGCTGCTGCTGACCAACGATGGCGAGCTCGCGCACCGGCTGATGAAGGCGGCTTCGCACGTGGCCAAGACCTATGTCGTCAAAGTCGCGGGCACGCCGAAAGAAGAAGCGATCGCCAAGCTGCGGGCGGGAGTTTCCATCGCCACGGACGACGGGAAGCGCGTGAAGACCGGGCCGGCTTTAGTGCGCGTGGTGAAAGAAGCGGTGAATCCGTGGTACGAGATCACGCTGGTGGAGGGACGGAACCGGCAGATCCGGCGCATGTTTGAGGCGGTGGGGCATCATGTAGAAAAGATCAAGCGTGTTCGGTACGGACCGCTCACGCTCGATGTTCCGCCGGGCAAGTTTCGATCGCTCACGCTGAGGGAAATCGAAAAGTTGAAATCCGCCAGCACAACTGGCGCGCCAGGCAGCAAAAAATCCATGAAGTAATGTACGGCGAGCATGAGCCGATTTTTTGATCTGGTTTCGAAGCCGGCGCGCGAGATGGGCGGATTTCTTCCGACGCCGCCGCCGAAGCGGGCTCCCGCGGACTCTCAGCCGCGGCTCATCAAGCTCGACTCCAACGAGAATCCTTTTGGCCCGTCACCGCGGGCGATCGAAGCGATGGAGGCAGCGCTGGCGGCGGCGAACTCCTATCCTGACGACGACTGCGCTGAGTTGCGCCGCAAGCTGGCCGCCTGCCACGATGTGCCGGCGGAGCAGGTTCTGGTGACGGCGGGTTCGACGGCGTTGCTGGGACTGCTGTGCCAGACGATGCTTGCGCCGGGCCTGAATGCCGTGACCAGCGAACGCTCGTTCATTGTTTATTCCATGGCCGTACACGCGACCGGAGCGCAGTTGATCGAGGCTGCGATGCGCGAGGATGGTTTCGACCTGGCCGCGATCCTGGCCGCGATCAACGAGGATACGCGCCTCGTGTTTCTGGCGAACCCCAATAATCCAACCGGGACCATGCTCGAGGCCGCGGCGGTCGACAAGTTCATTGCCGAGGTTCCCGGACATGTGGTTGTGGTTCTGGACGAGGCGTACTACGAGTTCGCGGCGCACTTCGCTGGGCGGCGTAAGGTTGAGTATTCCAGGTCGCTGAGTTACCTGCGGCGGGGCGCCAGTGTTATCGTGCTGCGAACTTTCTCGAAGGCGCACGGGCTGGCGGGTTTGCGCGTGGGATATGGCTTGGGGCCGGCGGAGCTGTTGGCTTATTGCGCGCGCATGCGCGATACATTTTCCGTGTCGTCCGTGGCGCAGGCCGCCGCCGTGGCGGCGCTCGACGATCTGAATCATGTTGGACGAGTGGTTTCGAACAATGCGGAACAGGCACAGATTCTGGGCGTGGGATTGTCAGAGTTGGGATACCGCGTGGTGCCCACCGCGGCGAACTTCCTTTACTGCGACGTGGGAGAAGATGCTGCAGGCGTCGCGGGCCGACTGCGGGACGAGGGAATCAGCGTGCGCCCGTTGGGTGGGTGGGGCGCGCCGAGTTGTATGCGAGTGAGCATCGGGACACCGGAGCAGAACCAGATTTTCCTGAGTGCGGTGCGCAAGATTGCCGGGATATCGTAGTTGTGTGGAAATAATACACGCGAGGGCTCAAAGTCCCTCAGCGGCTAAAGCCGGCATCGATTTCGCCTATGACGGCACGGCTGAAGCCGTGCCCTTCCCGTTCGTGACATTGAGGGAGTTGCGCAGGTTTCTATGACGCCGGGATTCTTCTTTTCTTTCGCCCCTTCGGGGCTCGCTGACTTTCTGCCACTCGCCACCCACGGCTTACGCCGTGGGCTGCATTCTTTCGCCGCTTCGCGGCTGGGGGCGGGGCGCGTTCGCCTTTCGGTTCCCTATGACGCCGGGATTCTGGCGGCGCCGTACAGGCCGGCGTCACTTCCCAGCAGGGCGCGGGTGATGATCGTCTTGCGCCGCGTGTAGGGTTTGATCTGGGCCGACGCGCCTTCCTTTTTGCCGAGAGGATCTTCCGGGGCGGTGGCGGCGTAGACCAGCGAACGCTCGCGCAATTCTGCGAACATCGAGGGTGCAAAGGCGTCCCACGCGCTGACCACTCCCCCGCCAATCACGAACATATCGAGGTTGAGAATATTGACCAGATCCGCCATCAGCATCCCCAGGGAAACGCCGAAACGATGGAAGATGCGTTGAGCGTCTTCATTTCCCTGAATAGCGAGGTTGTAAATTGATTTGGCGCTGAACTCGGCGTCGGAACTGGCGGCTTTCGCAAGCGCGGGCGCCTGGCCCGATTCAATCGCCTCGCGGGCCATGCGCACGACCGCGGTCGCGGAAGCATAACGCTCGGCGCAACCGTGGTTGCCGCAGCCGCAGGGTACGCCATTGGGCTCGATGGTGACGTGTCCAAATTCTCCGGCCATGCCATTCATGCCATAGAAGATTTTCCCGTTCAAGATGATCGCGCCGCCGATGCCGGTGCCCAGGGTGACCATCGCCATGTTGTCGACATCGCGGGCTGCGCCCAGCCATTTTTCGCCGAGCGCGGCGACGTTGGCGTCGTTCTCGAGGAAGACGCGAGCGCCCAGGCGGCGCTCGATTTCATCGCGCACCGGATAGTCGGACCAGCCGGGAAGATTGGCGGACTTGCGCATCATTCCGGTTTCCATGTCGATGATGCCGGGGACACCAATGCCGGCGCCGACAAACCTGCCGCTGCCGCGATATTGATCGGTCAGGCGGTGAATCGCATCGCACATTTCGCCGATGACGTGGTCGCGGCCGAGGGCAACCTTAACGCCGAGAGTGATTTTCTCCAGTAGCTGGCCATCCGTGCTGATGGCTGCGATGCGCAGGTTGGTACCGCCCAGATCAACTCCGATGGAAAAGTCAGGCATGGAGGAGAAGATTATCAGAATTGCGGCAGATCGTCCTCATTGTTGATTGTTGATTGAAAAGCCCAATCAGCGTTTTCAATCAACAATCAACAATCATCAATCATCAATCAACAATCGTCTTACTTCTGGCACTGGGGGCAGTAGTGGCTGCTGCGGCCGGCGATCACGATTCGCTTGATGGACGTTTTGCAAACGAGGCAGGGCTCGCCTTCGCGACCATAGACGCGATGCCGGAGTTGGAAGAATCCTTGTTCACCATCGGCGTCCACATAGTCAGAGATGGAAGAGCCGCCGAGGGCTATCGCTTCTTTCAGCACTTCTTTCACGGCCAGGAAGAGCTTGCCCAATTGGTCGCGGGTGATGGTCGAGGCGCGGCGGCGGGGGCGAAGGCCAGAACGGAATAAAGATTCATCAGCATAAATGTTGCCGACGCCGCGCAGGAGTTTCTGGTTGAGCAGCGCGCTTTTGATGGGAGTCTTGCGTCCGTGGAACAGAGTCAGGAAGCGGTCGAGATCGACTTCCAGCGGCTCGATGCCGGTGGCGTCGAAGTCTCCCGCCTGGGCGACGCTCAGACGGCCGAAGCGGCGGGGATCGACGAAGCGCAGTTCCCGGCCCGAGGACAAGCGGAGGATAGCGTGGGTGTGCTTCAGCACTTCCGCCTGCGGTTCACAGACTTGCAGACGGCCCGTCATGCCGAGATGGACGATCCATTGCGCCTTGCTTGGTGTGAGGCGGGCGCCCTCGCCCGCCTCTGGTTGTGTGATGGATGAAGCCTGCGTTGACACCGTTGCCTTCAGCTTCCGATCCGTTCTCCGGCTTTTCGCGGGCGAGGGCCCCTTCGACTGTCGCTCAGGGCAGGTCCGCGCCACACGATCTTGTTCTAGATCGAAGACGATGTGCTTGCCCATGCGGCGAACGGCGACGATGCGGCTGTGTTCG
>JADGNP010000474.1 GCA_017883425.1 Candidatus Sulfotelmatobacter sp.
TGCTGGGACCAGTGGTATCCCGAGGGCGCGCGCCTGACGGCATTACAAGGCGCGCACGTGCTCTTCTATCCGACTGCCATCGGCTGGCATCCCGCGGAGAAAGCCGAGTTCGGTGTGGCCCAGCACGACGCCTGGCGCACCATCCAGCGCGCTCACGCCATCGCCAACGGCGTTTACGTCGCCGTCGTGAACCGCGTCGGCTTCGAAACCGGCAACATTCGCGGCAAGTCGGCTCCCGGCCAGGGACTCGAATTCTGGGGCGCGTCTTTCTTCTGCGATCCGTTCGGCCGCGTGCTCGCGGAAGCCTCGCACGACCGGGAGGAAATCCTGGTCGGCGACGTTGACTTGAAAGCGCTGGAAGACATCCGCCGCAACTGGCCTTTTCTGCGGGACCGCCGCATCGATAGCTATGCTGCCATCACTAACCGCTTGATCGACTAGGACGAGAATCACTGTGGCCAACGCCCCGCGCAGATCTTCAAGTAATACTTCAACTGTCGAGGATTCCAAACCGGCTGCCCACGGCTACCGCATGCCCGCCGAATGGGAGCCGCACGCCGCGACTTGGCTCGCTTGGCCCCACTACCAGGGAGACTGGCCGGGGAAGTTTGAGCCGATCCCCTGGGTGTTCGCCGAAATCATCCGCAATCTGGCAAAACATGAGCGGGTTGAGCTGATCGTCAACGACGCTGCCGCTGCCAGACAAGCACGCAAAGTTCTGGAAAGAGGCGATGCCCTTTCCGCCAATATCCGCTTCCATCGCTGGCCCACCAACCGCGTGTGGATGCGCGACTCGGGCTGCATTTTCCTCACACCACAGCCGGGCTTCGCCCGGCCGGACAGCCGAGAGCCTGCCCTGAGCCTGTCGAAGGGGCGGCTGTCCCCACATGAAAACCGGGAAGGGCACGACTTCAGTCGTGCCGACAGACCACAAAAAAAGGCCGGGGCTTCAGCCCCTGAGGGCGGCACGCTCGCCCTCAAGTTTCGCTTTAACGCCTGGGCGAAATATTCCAACTGGCGTCAGGACGAGAAGGTCGGCAGCCTGATGGCGAAGGCGGCGCACGCCGAAGAAATTCGTCCCCTCTCCACGGGCACCCGCATCGTCCTCGAAGGCGGTTCGATCGACGTGAACGGAGCCGGCACAATTCTCACTACGGAAGAATGCCTGCTCAGCAAGGTCCAGCAACGCAATCCGCACATGGCGCGGGTTCACTACGAGAAGGCGTTTGCCGACTACCTGGACGCGCCGCACACGATCTGGCTGGGACGCGGCATCTTCGGCGACGACACTCACGGCCACGTCGACGACCTCACCCGCTTCGTCTCGAGAGATACCGTCATCACCATGGTTGAGCCCGATTCCAAGGACGTAAACCACGCTCCCCTGCGTGCCAACCTGCGCCGCCTGCAAGCCGCGCGCGACCAGAACGGCAAACAGTTGACGGTCGTCGAGCTGCCCATGCCCCAGCCGGTGGTTTTCGAAGGCCGCCGCCTTCCGGCCAGCTACGCCAACTTCTACATTGCCAACGGAGTCGTGCTCGCGCCGGTCTTCAATCGCCCCAACGACCGCATCGCGCTCAACACGCTGGCGGAGCTATTCCCCACTCGCGAGATTGTGCCCATCTATTCGGGAGACTTCATCTGGGGCCTGGGCGCGATGCACTGCATGACGCAACAGCAGCCGTCTGAACAACAGCCATCAGCTGTCAGCTCTCAGCTGTCAGCTAGGCGTGAACCTCGTTCTTTATTTTCGCGCTGATTCCGGCAATGTACTTCCTGCCCGGGAAAAAAGTTGGCGGGCGGCAAGTAGCGAGTGCTGAGTCGCGAGGTACCGAATCCGGAGTACCGAAACACTCCCTTGTCGGCGAACAGCAAAACAATTGTCATTCCGCGCGAAGTCCGGAGCGGAGCTTTGCGAGGCGAGGCGAGCGAGGAATCTGCTTCCTCTCCACCGAATTCCCACTCTGGGAGGCTATTTACTTTTTGGTAACCGTGGGGGTACCCCCCTCCCCCCTGGTCTACTGGAATCATGGATTTAGCGGAAAATCGTAAAGTAATCCTAGGGCATCAACAACTTGCGGGCAAAATCTTGAGCCGTAAGGAGTTAGGAGGCGGTTTGGTTGCCAATGAGCTAATGTCAAGACTGTAGGATTAACTTCTGGCGATAGTAAAGTCAAGACCACAAAAGAAGAAAAGTGAAGGGCGTTCCCGTTTCGGGACGAGGCTACTCAGGCAAACCGAGAGGCGGGAGGGACTGAACGATCTTTACGGTTGCAAGACTCACGCTGATGACCTGGCCGACCAAGCGAAGGATATATTGCGGATCGTCGGCGCGGTTGGGGTCGTTGGTGATGCCGCTGCGCTTGTCGGTTGAGACCTGATATTGGTCGATGACCCATTCCAGAGCGGAGCGGTTGCCGAGGCGGTATTCGTAGGTTTCCTTCGGGATGCCGCTGAGGGTTAGGAACTGGTTGTAGATGAGCGAGGTTTTGTCCTTGCCCAGTTTCATCCTCGTGACGCGGTAGTCGAGTTTTTCGCCGGCTTTTTCTACTTTTGTCAGCGGGTATTCGGGTTGCTGCTCGTAGTGGACGTGAATCTCAGCAAGCCGCTGGCCCGCATCGACCAGAGCCCTAAACACATCCTTGTCATCCTGAGGCCCGCGCTTTTTGCGGGCCGAAGGATCTATGGACTCGCCCGTGGCGCCTATGCCGCCCGCAGATTGTATAGGTCCTTCCCCTTCGACTAGCTCAGGGTCAGGATGACAAGCAGTGGGGACTGAAGCGAACGGAATGCGCGGCAACTCGCGGCGGAGGTTACATCGGGGCAAGGGTCGAACGTGGTGCGACGTTCACTGTAGGTGCCCGCAATGCAAACCTCGCTGCTGCGATGGGTTCCGCTCCCCACGAGAAAGCGAGCCGAGCGTTGCTCGGCCTGTCCGGGTCAGAAACCCGACCCACGCATGCAAAAGCAGGTTCCTCACCGGGCTTTCAGCCCGGTTCGGAATGACAAGGATTTTGGGTGGGGCTTGGCGCCCGATTCGGAATGACAAGATGTGAGGAGGGTGGTGACGACTACTTCCGATACAGCGTCGGCTGCGGACCTTTTTCCAGCGTTTCGCGGTCCCAGATGGCTCCGTCGCGGGTGTAGCTGGCCAGTTCGAAATCCTGCGTCAGTTCGAGTGCGTCGGTGGGACACGCATCTTCGCACAGACCGCAGAACATGCAGCGGCTTAGATCGTAGGTGAAGTTGGTGAGTTCCTTGCGGCGCGTCTTCTCGTTGCGCTCGCTCGAGACCACGATCAGATTCTCGGGACACGCCAGCGCACACAGGTCGCAGGCAATGCACATGGTCTCGTCGGTGTCAGGGTTGACGTTCAGACGCGGCGCGCCGCGGTAGCGCTCGGCCACCTGCGGCCGCTCCAGGGGATACTGCTCGGTATAGATTTCCTTGGGATCCTGGTAGCGGAACGTGACCTTCAGTCCCTGCAGCAGGTCGACGAGGAAGACTTTGCGGAGCAAACTCGGCATTCCCATGGCAGCTAGCTTACCATTATCCGGCGGATCGCCAAAACCGGGGCCCGCCCGATCGCTCCTCAAGAAACTAGCCTCTGACCCTTTTTATTCCCGAACGTCTAACGTGACAACACGGTCTTGATCATTGAAGAGACTGCGACCTGGGAGGGAGAGTTTGCGGGGAACTTTTCCCGCAGTCCGTCCGTATTCATCAGGAGAGGATGTCATGAAGGCCTATTTCACAAACTTGCCGATGAGGATATGGCTTTTGCTCGTCGTGCCCGCGGTGGTGATTGCCTACCCGGTGGTTCGAATTGTGGTGCCGGCGGTGGTCCACGCGGTTGTGCCAGAAGTCGTGCGCACGGTGCTGAGCGTGATCTAAGCTCCGCTGGAAGTCCAGCTAGAAGATGGACGCTTGCCTGGAGGTTCCCTGCCCCGCATCTGCCCGTCGATTCCTGCACTCCTGCACCAAACCCGCTAGAATACTGCGGAGCATTCATCCTCGTGCCTCGACGGAAAACAGCCGCAAGCGACCTTCCCAAGACCCAAGACCCAAAACCTAAGACCGCCGCCGAGGAGCCTCATCCGGACGAGCTCTGGATGGAAGAAGCCCTGCGCTGCGCTCAGCGCGCGCTCGAAGCGGGAGAAGTCCCGGTGGGCGCGGTAGTAGTACGCGACGGCCGGATCGTGGGACGCGGATGGAACCGCAACATCAGCGGCTCCGACCCGACGGCCCACGCTGAGGTCATCGCTCTGCGCGAAGCCGGGGCCACCGTTGGTAACCACCGTCTGGAAGACTGCGCACTGTTTGTTACAATTGAACCGTGCGCGATGTGCGCCGGAGCCTTAGTGCATGCCCGCATCCAGCGCCTGGTATATGGCGCGGACGACCCCAAGGCCGGGGCCGTGCATTCGGTGATGCAAGTCCTGAATCATCCGCAACTGAAC
>JADGNP010000074.1 GCA_017883425.1 Candidatus Sulfotelmatobacter sp.
GCGCTCGGAGCATAGCGGTTATGCTGCCCCGCTAGGTAGGTACTGCTCCCTGGAATATGGAGCGAGCCTGTACGGGCGTGTCGCTCGTTCGATGGTTCGAACCAGCCCTCCGGGCAGTTCGCTCTTCATCACGTATTCATCCACCAACCACAGGATCCGCTCAGGCATGTCGGAGTAGGCTGAAAGCAGGATGATCGGCAGTTTGGGAAACCGTTGCTTGATATGGCAGGCTATGGCTTCCGCGTCCATGCCTTCCTGTTTGTACTCCAGGAGAACTGCGGCTACCGCCGCCTCCTCCAACATCTTCATCGCGCTGTAGCCGCTCGACGCGATCTTGACGTAATAACCTTGAGATTCCAGGGTCACCTTGTGAAGTTCCAAGGCTTGCGGATGGTCGTCGACGCACAACACAGTGGGGGAGTCCATTTTGCCACATCTCCTCGGGATAGTTGAGGCTCGCCGTTGCCCGACGTGCATAACAGTTTGGAGACAACGCGCGGGACACGACCTGGATTACGCCTGTGATCAAACAGCTCTTTCAGGGAACCTGAGAAGAGGAGTAAGGATGCTCTCCACTCAACCGTTGCATGTACGTGGCCCTCGGGATCAACCACGCAATTCATTGTTTCCAAAGCAGATCCGGTACTGCGGGGTCTGATTCCGGCGTGTACCTTTGGCGGAAAGCAGGCAAAAACGGCAACTCTGCTTATAGGCTTGCGGCTTTGGTTTTTTCCTTGGATAACTGAACGACAGCGTTCACTGTGGCAACATCGCCAGTAACGGCCCGGGAGGACATTTATGAGATGAGTTCTAAGCCCATTCTTAGCGGCTTTTCAGCGCTTCTTGCAGCAGGGGACGGAGCGAGTCCACCGAAACTCCGAGGGTGCCTCCGGAGAATCCGTCCATGTAGGCGGAGTTGACGCCGATGACTTCGCCCTTGGTGTTGAAGACGGGGCCGCCGCTGCCGCCGTGGGCGGTGGGGGCATCGTAGATGAGCTTGTCGCCGACAACGTCGCCGAGATGTCCGCAGGTGGTGGAGGGACGAATCAGCGACAAGGCAGCCAACTCGCTGGCCGCGCTGATGTCGTTATGCCGATAGGCCAGGCGCTCGTAGATTCCGGTGGGGGACTTGGCAACCATCCCGGCAATGCCCATGGGATAGCCGATCACGGTGACCAGTTGTCCCGGAGCTCCGGACGACTTTGCGAGAGGCAGGACTGGGAGGCCGCGAACCACATCGGGGTTTTCAGCGCGCAGGACGGCTAGATCGGAAGTCTTCGAGACCGCCGCAGGCGATAAATTCACGGGAGTGGGCGAGCCGGGGAAGAAAACCACCAGACTCTCGAGCATCCCAGTGGCTCCGTGATCGATGAGCTTCTGTGCTTCTGCGTCTCCGTACCAGGGCTCGGCTACGTGGCGGTTGGTGGCCAACAGGCCGTTGCCAACCAGGAAACCTGTACCGGAAACCCGCGCGCGAACGATCGGACGCTGGTTGGCGAAGCCGACTTGATAGACGCCATAGATGTAGCCGATGGAATTGCGATAGCGGTTCAGCACTACGGCGGGCATGGCCTGGTCCTGCTTGAGTTGCTCGACCTGCGCCGTCAGCTCGTGAACCTGCGTTTGGAGGTCGCTGGGGGGCTCTCCCTGCGCGGTCGTGGGAGCGTAATAGTGGACCAAGGCGAGGGCTCCCAGGAGCAGCACGACTCCCAGGACGGCCTGCACCATCTGCTGCCAGCTGTCGCTAACGATGCTGGATTCCTGCGGGGTGTGGGCTTCGGTCGCTGGGACGGGGGAGGAGTCAGGTTCGTTGATCTCGGGGTCGGCCATGAGTGTCGAAGTAGCGTCCTCGCTCCAAGTCCTTCTGTTTCAGCCTTTTGAGTGCGGAGGCGCGGGTGAGGCCGAGAGCTTGGAGTAGGTATCTTCGCCCGTCTGGCGCGGGTTTACCACGGTACTGAAGACGATGTACGTGCGATAGCTAACGGTGGGTCGTGGGGTAGATCAAAGGCCTTTACCACAGAGGACACGGGGGACACAGAGGAAAACCGAGAATTCTGGGGCTGCGGACTTGATTACGCGGATCGGTGACGGGCTCTCAGACTCGCTCCAGTTCGGCTAACGTGCGTTCGTTGACGACGTTGCCGGTGTTCAGCGTGGAGGCGGGCTCGAAGAGCATGATCCAGACTTCTTGTTCGGCGACCGGGCGATGTTCGACACCGCGGGGGACGATGATGAACTCGCCTTGCTCGATCCATTCGTGGCGTTCGCGGGAATCGGCGTCGCGGAATTCTTTTTCACGGAACTCCATGCGGAAGCGGCCTTTGACCACGAGGAACATTTCGTCTTCGTTGTCGTGGTGATGCCAGACGAATTCGGTGTTGGCTTTGACCAGCTTGATCATTTGGCCGTTGAGTTCTCCGGCGATGTGAGGCTTGTAGTATTCGGAGATCTTGGAGAACTTTTCGGCGATGTTGATCTTGTGCATCACAATCATCCTTCTTGGCGGGAGTAGGGCGACGGTTTGTAAGATGAGCTGTGGGTGTCGAAGGTCGCACGAAGGGACTAGATTGTTGCAGGCGGCATCCCCCAGCGGCTAAAAGCCGTACCCTTCCCGTTCGTGCCGGAGCGGGACAAACAAGAGCCGCCAGCTTTTGGCTGACGGCTCAAAGCTGCCGAGCTGCGCTCGGCGGCCGGGTCAGAGACCCGGCCCCACACGAGCGGTTAGAATCCCGGGGTCTCCGGGGTCGTGTGGCCACCGTGCAGGGTGACGCGCACGCCGCGCTGTGCGTTGAGACGCGTTGTCGTGGTCCAGTCGACATCGTCGGTACTGATGACGCCGGTGCCTCCGCCGACCAGGGAGTAGGTGATGCGGCTGTCCTGGTAGCCGTAACCGCTGACGGACAGCACGGTTCCGGTGTTCAGGACGAAGACGGGCATGCCGGGAGCAGCATTTCCCTGAACTGGCATCACGGTTCGGGATACGAGACTCGCGTAGGAGGCCTGTGGGACTCCTACGCTAGTCCGGTCCTCTCTTGTCCGGTCGGCGACCGAAGCATTCCGGAGCATAAGCTGCGGCTTGCCGTTGTCGTAGACCGACTCGTGGAAGGACTGGCTCTGGGGCCGGCCAAAGAAGTGCCAGCTGGGGCCGTAGGTTTGCGCCACCTGAGGGACTTGAACATCGTCCATCAGGCGCAAGCTGAGCGCGGTTTCGCCCTTCAGCTTGGCACGCGGACCGCGCGCCGGCAGCATAATCACCTTCCAGGGCCACAAGGGCGGGATCATCCATTCGACGATGTCGCGCTTGGGATGTCCCTTGCCGTCAATCTTGCCCTCTTTGTCGACCTTGTAGCCGCGAGTGGCGATGACCTTGGCTTCCAGTGGCAAATCGCCGCTGGGGAGGCCGATGCGATCGAACTGCAGCTTCAAAGAACCCTTGCCCCAGAAATGGCCGGGATCCTTGGCCGACTCGAGATGTCCGACCAGGTAACTTCCGCGGGGAAAAGCCTGCTGGCCGAACTCGGTGATTCCGCGCAAGTGGCAGAGAACGGGGTCCCCGACATCGACCGTGGCCGAGGAGAAATTCGGTTCGTTGAGGGTACATTGCAAAAGAGTACCGGCGGGCAGGACGACATCCCGTGCGCTGGCGCCCAGGCTCAAACTGAAAACGACCAGGCCTAGCACGCTTACCGCTAGGGCCGCATGCAACAAACTATGCTTCATATACTTCACCTCGGTCGCACGCCCCAATTGTTGGCGGACTCTGGCGCGGAGCCCGCGAAGTGTTCCGCGCATCTAATCACAGGTTGGGGCGGCGGTCAACAAGGTTTTGGACTCACGTAGCCCCGGACGCCTCGTCCGGGGGGTCTGCACGGAGGATGCGATGAACGTGGAGCTTCCTCGTCGGGGGTCTGCTCTCATAATGCGGAGCTTCGCTCCGCCGGACGGACGAGGCGTCCGTCCCTACGTTGTTTCGGTTTTATAGGATTCCCGCGTCGGGAATCCGGTTTGAACTATTAACGTCTTCGCGACTCTCTCGTTCTCTTCCACGTGCCAGAATCTAGTGATGCAGTTCTACCGGCGCAATCTGCCGCATTTGCAGAGGGATTTCAAACCCCATTTCATCACGTTCGTCACCAAGTTCCGGCGGATCCTGCCTGATTGGGCTCGCGATATTGCGCTTTCGTCGTGCTGCCACGATCACCGCAGGAAATACGAACTCTATGTCGCGGTCGTAATGCCCGATCATGTGCATCTGATTCTCACGCCGCTAATCAACGAGGACCGGCTTGAGATGTTTTCGCTCGTAGAGATCATGCGTGCAATCAAAGGTGCTTCCGCTCACATGATCAACCTTCAGACGAGCGAGCAGGGCGCAGTTTGGCAAGAAGAGTCCTTCGACCATGTGTTGCGCTCATCAGAGGGACTGGACGCAAAAGTGGACTATGTTCTCCAGAACCCTGTCAGGAAAGGGCTGGTCAATGACTGGCGGCGGTATCGGTGGGCGTGGCGGAGGACTGAGTTGGACGAGGCGAAGATGACGATTCGGACGCCTGCGCAACGCAAAAATACGTAGCCCCGGACGCCTCGTCCGGGGCTCGGCTTTTCGTACGCACAACACGGCCGAGCTGCGATCCGCGGGGCGGACGAGGCGTCCGCCCCTACGTGAACTATTTCTCGTACAACAACACGCCTTCCGTCTTTTCAGAGTCGACGGGGCGGTAGAACAGCTTGTTGTCTTCGAGGAAGACCTCGATGAAGGCGGGGCGGGTGGTGATGGTGCCTTGAATCAGCGCCTCCGACAGCGGGTCTTCAATGTACTTCTGCAGGGCGCGGCGCAACGGGCGCGCGCCGTAGCTGCGGTCGACGAGGGTCTGGTTGAGGATCCACTTCTTGGCATCGTCGGCAACCGAGACCGTGATGGCCTTCTGCGCCAGGTTCTGGTTGAGCTGCGTCACCATGAGTTCGAGAATCTGGATCAGGTCGGACTCGCTCAGGGCCAGGAACAGGATGATTTCATCCAGGCGGTTCAGGAACTCGGGATTGAAGGTGCGCTTGACTTCGCCCTTCACCAGTTCTTCCACCTTGTCCGAGATCATATCTTCCTTCGACGACTGGAATCCCAGGCTCTCGCGCCTCTGCAAGTGCCGAGCGCCGATGTTCGACGTCATGATGATGATCGTGTTCTTGAAGTCGACGGTGTTGCCGAGGCCGTCGGTCAACTGGCCGTCTTCAAAGACCTGCAGCAGGATGTTGAAGACGTCCGGGTGCGCCTTCTCGATTTCGTCGAGCAGGACGACCGAGTAGGGAGCACGCTTCACGCGTTCGGTGAGCTGGCCGCCCTCTTCGTAGCCTACGTATCCCGGAGGCGAACCGATCAGCTTCGAGACTGAGTGCTTCTCCATGAATTCAGACATGTCGAAGCGGACCAGGGCTTTTTCGGTGCCGAACATGAATTGCGCCAGAGTGCGCGCGACTTCGGTTTTGCCGACGCCCGTGGGGCCCAGGAACAGGAACGAGCCGATGGGGCGGTTGGGATTCTTCAGGCCAGCGCGGGAGCGGCGGATGGCGCGCGCCAGGGCGCTGATGGATTTGTCCTGCGAGATGATGCGCTTGTGCAGCTCTTCCTCGATGCGCAGCAGCTTTTGCGTTTCTTCTTCCTTAATCGAGGTGATGGGCACGCCGGTCCAGCGCGAGACTACGTCTTCGATGTCCTCGCGGTTGACTACGCCGGTGGAAGACTCGTCGAGATGATATTTTTCGCGCAGGCCGCGCAGGTTCTCGCGCTCTTTACGCTCTTCATCGGAGTAGAAGCGGGCTTTCTCGAACTCGTGGTTCGCGATGGCGTTTTCCATGCGGTGCACGATGAACTTGATGCGCTTCTGGACTTCGGTCAGTTCTTCCGGCAACGAAGTCTGGCGCAGCTTGACGCGAGCTCCAGCTTCGTCGACCAGGTCGATGGCCTTGTCTGGCAGGAAGCGGTCCGGGATGTAGCGGTTGGAATGCGAAACCGCGAAATTGATGGCTTCGTCGGTGTAAGTAACCGCGTGGAATTTCTCGTAGCGATCTTTGATGCCGAAAAGAATCTTGATCGCGTCGACCTCATTCGGCGGCGGAACTTTCACGGCCTGGAAGCGGCGCTCGAGGGAACGGTCTTTTTCGATCGACTTGCGGTATTCGCCGGGGGTGGTGGCGCCGATGCACTGGATTTCGCCGCGCGACAATGCGGGTTTCAGAATGTTGGCGGCATCGAGCGAACCTTCCGCCGATCCGGCTCCAACCAGCGTGTGCAATTCGTCGATGAAGATGATGGAGTTCTGCGACTCCATCAGTTCCTTCATGATGGTCTTGAGGCGTTCTTCGAACTGGCCGCGGTACTTGGTGCCGGCGACGATGAGCGAGAGGTCCAGGGCAAGGATGCGCTTGTCGGCGAGAAACGAGGGGACTTCGCCGTCGGCGATGCGCTGGGCTAATCCTTCGACGATGGCGGTCTTGCCCACGCCGGGCTCGCCGATCAGGACCGGATTATTCTTGGTGCGGCGGCAGAGGATCTGGATGACGCGATCGACTTCGCCTTCGCGGCCGACCAGGGGATCGAGCTGGCCGTCCATGGCCGCCTGGGTCAAATCGCGCGAAAACTCGGCCAGCAGCGAACTTTCACGCTGCCGCTGCGGCTGAGCTTTTTCCTGGGTGCTGCGGGACAGTTCTTCGCGGATGGTCGAGAGGCGCAGGCCGCGCTCGTGCAGGATCTCGGCGGCAAAGCACTTTTCTTCTCTCAGTAAACCCAACAACAAGTGTTCGGTGCCAATGTGGCGGTGCGAAAGGCGCTCGGCTTCTTCGGCGGCATAAGCGAGGACGCGCTTGCATTCATTACTTAAGGGAAGATCGACCGAGGTCGAGACCTTCTCGCGGATGGTGGTATGTCCCTCGATCTGCTTGCGGATGGATTCGACCGAGGCATGGGACCGCAGAAAACGATTGGTCAGGGCTTTGTCTTCGCGCAGGAGTCCGAGAAGCAGGTGCTCAGTCTCGATATAAGGAGACCCGAACTGGCTGGCTTCGTAGCGTGCGAAAAAGATGACGCGCCTGGCTTTCTCCGTATAGCGTTCAAACATAATGCCCCTTCCCCCTGACCTTGCTGGTCGAGAAGAACTTTGCTCGCCCGACCTACCGAACCCGATCCCTGGCCCAACTAACCTTATTCATACACCCCCTACATTATGCAATCAAAGGGCCTCAAAACCCAAGCACTGAAACGATTTTACAAACCTTTGATCACGTTACGGAAGGAACTGTTGTCCCGTCCTCCGGGGAGGTGCCTCCTGAGTCAATTTTCTGCACTTTGTCTTACTAATCTTTCTCTTCGAATCCCCTCCAAATTCGCCCTTGCTGGCCTCAGATTCGTCAGGCCGGCAACGATTCCGGCGGAATCTCCTCCATGCGCCCTCGCTGCAACCTCATAACACGATGGCAGCGGCGGGCGAACGACAGGTTATGCGTAGCAATGAGGGAGGTGAGTTGGTGCTCGCGATGCAATCGCGCAATCAAATCGAAAACCGCTTCGGCCGTGTGCCCGTCAAGATCCCCCGTGGGCTCATCCGCCAGCAACAGCTTGGGGCCGGTGATGAGCGCACGGGCCAGAGCCACCCGCTGCTGCTCGCCGCCCGAAAGCTCGCCTGAGCGATGATGCGCACGCTGCTCCAGTCCGACCTCACGCAGCCAGCGTGAAGCTTCTGGCTCGACCTGCTGCCATGTCTGCCCCCGCAGCAGCAGCGGCATGGCAACGTTTTCTGCCGCCGTGAATTCCGGCAGCAGATAATGGAACTGCCATACGAAGCCGGTCTCCCGATTGCGAAAGTCCGCGGCTTCGTCATGCGATAACGAGTTCAATCGCAAGTGGGCGCAGTATACGTCACCTGCGGAAGCCCGATCAAGAGCGCTCAGGATGTGCAACAAGGTACTCTTGCCTGCTCCGGATTCGCCCACAATGGCGAGCATTTCGCCTCGCTTCACGTCAAACGACAGATTCTCAAAGAGCACCAGATCCGATTCGCCGGAGCGGAAAACCTTCTTCAGGCCTTCCACCCGAAGCATCGATTCTTGTTCCGTTAGATGCAAGTCGTGTACCTTTCGTTCCAAGGGCTAAAGTTCGGAGGATCAAAAGCTACGGTTTGGCCAGTATCTGCCAAACCCCTAGATTAGTGCTTAACGGCCGCAAAACGTTTCCGGCTTGCCGGTTCCAAAATCCATACATGCGGAAAACTGTACACCCGGTGCCATCGCCGTCATGTGATTGCAGTCACGCGAGGAGGGTTCATGGGCAGCGATTCCCTCCGTGGGCCAAACCGTTTGCTGAGAAACAGGGCCTAGATGCCTCAGGGGCTAAAGCCCTCGAAGAAAAGAGAAGCCTTATCGCAGCGCTGAAAGCGCTGCACCACCCAAAACCGGTATTCGGTACTCGATTCATCATCGGTACTACTCATAGCGTAGGGCCTCGGCTGGAAGAATACGCGCCGCCGACCACGACGGATAAAGCGTGGCTACAAACGAAATTAACACCGCAAACAGCGCCACCCAGACGCCGTCGATCGCCCGTGGAGCGAAGGGGACGTAGTCAATCGAATAGACCTCAGGCGACAGCGACAAAACGGGGTAGTGTCCGCCGACGTAGGAGATGGCGTATCCCAGCACCAGGCCGATGGCGGTGCCGATGGCGCCAATCAGCACGCCCTGCGCAATGAAGAGGTTGCGCACCTGCGCCCGGCGCGTGCCCATGGACATGAGCACGGCAATGTCTTTCGTCTTTTCCATGACCATCATAATGAGAGAGATCAGGATGTTCAGCGCCGCCACGAAGACGATGAGGCCGATGGTGATGAAGGTGACCAGGCGCTCCAGGCGGAGGGCGTGAAACAGCGCCTTGTTCTGCTCGAGGTAGTTGGTGGCCATGAAACCTTTGCCGGCGGCGGCTTCGAGCTGGGTGGTAATTTCGTCGGCCTTGAAGATGTCGTCGATTTTGAACTCAACGACGGAAATCAAGTCCCCCAGGCCGAACAACTTCTGCGCATCCGACAATCGCACGAAGGCCCAACTGGAGTCGTAATCGAAGAAGCCGGAGCTGAAAATTCCGACTACGTGGAAACGGTTGTATTTGGGGACCATGCCGAAGGGGGTCAGTTCACCCTGGGGACTCACGACCAGCACGACGGAACCGATTGTGGCGCCGAGGTTGTCGGCCATGTCCTTGCCCAGGACGATGGGAGGCATGGCCGAGACGCGCTGCTGCACTCCCTCGAGCGAATCGGGAGATTGTGTGGCGCGGGCGCCCCCGCCCGCGTCGTCTGCGGCACTGCTCGGGTTGGAGTCCGACCCGCCAGTCCCCGATGGTGGTTGCGGTGCAACGTTGTCTGGCTCTTCCAGCGGAGTTGCTGATCCTTCTTTTACGGAGTTCAGCAGATCACCCACTTTTCGTTCGTAGCGTGGGATCATGCCTTTGAGGACGGCTCCGCGCGCCCGCGGGCCGCGCGAGATCAGGACTTGTTCAAAGACTGCTGGAGCTGCCGCGACGACATGCGGCTGCTTGGAGAGGCGGTCCATGAGCGCGGGCCAGTCTTGGATGCCGTCATCGGCGACGCGCTGCAGGCTGATGTGGGAGGTGGAGCCCAGCAGGCGCTGCTGCAGGTCCTGGCGAAAGCCGTTGGTGATGGCCATGGCGACCACGAGGGACGCCACGCCCGCGGCGACTCCGGCGATGGAGATGCCGGTAATGATGCCGATGAAGGCCTGGCGACGTTTGGCCCGCAAGTAACGGGTCGCGATGAAGAATTCGAAGCGCATGGGGAGCTATCAGCTGTCAGCTGTCAGCCAAACTGGATTATAACGATTGCCTTGGATTAGACCGCGGTTCATACGCGCAGCCATGGCAACACTGCGTGGACTCTCTGACGATACGCAACGAATTCGGCGCCGAAGCGCTTCTCCAACTCGGCATCCTCGAGCCGGATCATCACCGCACCTGTGGAGATCGCGAAGGCCGCCAGCAGCCAGCAGACGACTAGACCTGTCCCGATGCTCCAGGCCAGCATCTCGCACAGATGCCCGAAGTAGACTGGATGCCGCACTCGCGAGCGAATGCCGGTGGTCACCAGTCGATCGTCCCGATGCCCTTCCCGAACCTCCGGCAGACCGCCTAACTGCGCCCAGCTGAAGTGCGCTCCTGAGCTGGAATACATAAAGATGCCTATCGCAAACAGGAGCGCGGCTGGAACCCAGGTCCATGGCGTCGAATAGAATGCTGCGCCCCGCCACGGGCCCGTCAGCGTGCCCACCCCTACCCACATGACGATCCAGGCGGGGACGAGCACGCGGAAAGGCGATCCCTCGCGCGCCCGCCAGCGATGCGCTCGCGGGTGGACCATCAGCCAGAACAGAGGGATGGTGGAATAGACGACGCAGGCCAGCCATCCCAGAGTCCGTAGGAGCTGCATGGAGTGATTTTACAGGCCCGCGGGTGGGCGATAACGGCTCGGCTGGAAGAGACTGAGGAAAAGGCCTTCGCCGACCAGGATGCGACCAACGGGGCAGCCAACCTAAGAGCCCCACGTCTCGCAAAAGACGCGAGACATGGGGCACCCGGCGATCAAATCGCCCCCGACCTCAGGCGGAACGGGCAGTCGTGGAAGACTGTTGCGATGAACGGTCTTTTCTAGTTGTCGATTCGCTGCACGACCGAGAGAATCTTCCACTCGCCGCCCGATTTTGAGAGCGTGACGTAGTCCACCCAACCTGGGGTGACGAGTTTGGCGGAAGCGATGGTTCCCGCGATGTCGAGCACCGTGACCTGTTCCGTCCGCTCCGCTTGGGGAATGTCAGGGACGCCGTGCGAGCTTACTTCCCGCACCATCTGCGGACCGGTTTTGTCCCTCATCGGGATGTCCCCGTGAATCATGTGCTTCAGGTAGTGAGGATGGAGCGTCTGCTCCATGCGGCGGGCGTCGCCGGTGTAATAGGCTTCGATGTAGTTCGTCACCGTGGCACGAACGGCCGACGAGTCGTCAGCAGGGGTCTGTTTATCTTGCGCGGTGGTTGCAATGTTGAAAGAGAGAATCAGGCACAGGGCAAAACCCGGTACGAGGCGTTTCATGGTAGATGGTCTCCGCGGCGGTGAAGCGATTCGGCCATATCGATTATGGCTCATTGTCAGTGGAAGAAAAGTACACCAAGGTCCATGTCTGTGGAGCTTGAATCTGTGGGCCCTCTCCGTGTCCTTCCCCGTTTTACGAGCCACCTTCTCAAAATCGGAACAGATACGACGCTTTCACGAAGAACTGACGGCCGTCGTTGATATAGCCGTTAGGGGTGGTCTGAATGAAGCCGGTTCCAGGGTCGACCGCCAGGCTGTGATTCAGGTTTGCCAGGTCGCTGTTGTAGCCGACGTAGATGGCTGTGCCGGGGTGGACGAGGTACGTGATCAGGAAATCCGCGTTGAAGTTTTTGGTGTGAGGCAGCGCACTGATTGCGGGGTTCGAGAGTACCGAGTTGTATTGCAAAATGACGCGGGCTGAGAGTTCGCGCGTGAACTGGTAGTTCCACTTGCTGCGGAAAATGTGATTCGTGACGGCGGTCAGGTGGGGTTCACGGATGTGCTCAAGCAAATATGCGTTGTCGATGCGCAGGCGTCCGCGGGCGTGGAAGGTGAGCGTGAAATTGCCTTGATCCTCGTGCCCCAGGGTCGGCGCCTGGCCTGCAGCAGGATCATAATTCACCCCTTTGCCGGAAACAAAGAACGCAGTGAAATCCAATTCCTTGAGCCAACTAGTTCCCGCCTCGATGCCCCAAAATGGCTGCGGATATGCCGTGACCCGCGAAAGTGCGCTGTAATCCAGCGGCCGAAGCCGGACGTCATCGTACCCAAACGGATGAAAGTTGACGTAAGTGCTGCGCGCCATATCCACACGGAAGCCGGGGAAGAAGAAGTAATCAAGGGCGGTACCGCGATGGTCCCAGATGTTGAACTGCTGCAGCGTGGGCCCGTAAGAGATAAGAAATTTGCCCTCGGGGCGGAAGTAATAGCTGGCGTTGATGTTCTGCTCGCGGATATCGACGCGATTGACGAAGCCGGTCTCGGTGACGAAACCTGGGCTGTAGTCCAGGTAAAGCGATTGCAGATTGAACTTGCGGCCGGCGCGCTCGAGGTCGATCTTGTAGCCGGGTCCAGCGGAGTGGGTGCCCGCGACTACGTCGACGGTGGAACTGGTCACGGCTGCGCCTTGCACGCGCCAGTTCTGGTTGAGTTTGAGGTTGGCGTCGAGGCCGCCGACGCGGTTGTAACCGCCGGCGAATTCGCGGTCGGTGAAGATCGCGCCGATGGTGGACTGATCGAGAATGTCCCGGCTGACGCGGGCGATCGTGAAGGTAGCGCGGTCGCCGCTGTGGGGATCAGTGGGAGGCAAGGCTTCGCCCGGAGCTCGATCATCGCTGGCGAGAACTCCCACCGCCCATGGACCGGACTTGCCGGTAAGACGCAGGCCGAACTCGGGATGGCCGATGCGGCGCGTGAAGACCAGGTTGATCGGAGTCGTGAAGTAGTTGCTGTTCTCGAGAAAGAACGGGCGTTTCTCCGGAAAAAAGACTTCAAAGCGCTGGTTGACGGTGATCTGGGGTTGGTCGGACTCGACCTGGCTGAAGTCGGGATTCACGGTAGCGTCGAGTACAAAGCTGTCGTGCAGGATGAACTTCGCATCCAGTCCGGCTTCGGGCTGGAGGGTGCGGCTCTCGAAAAAAGGATTGGTGGGGTCGCGCTGGTCAATGTCGCGGAAGCCCCGAAGCAGTCCGTAAGGAATGAGTTGGATGTTCCTCCCGGAGGAGATGTGATCCAGACCGGTAGCGCTGGCGGCCTGGTTGAAGCGCCCTTGGATGCGATTCGTGATCCGCGGCCAGAACAGATTCTCGTTGGTGCGCGGAATAGTGCGGTTCAGGATGATCCTCCACTCCTGCGTATCGCTGTTGGGAAAGCGCAGGCTTTTGAACGGGATCGCCATGAGCAAAATGTAGCCTTGACCAGTGAGGCGGCCCTCGGAGCGCCAGACGGTGTCGAAGGAATCGTCGAAGCCGCTGAAGTCCGCGGGACGTCCGCTACCGATGGAACCCTCGGTCCACAGCGCGTCCCATTGGATGCCCAGTGGATTAGCGGCGAAGGTGTAGCCGCGGCGGGCGTCGTTGAAGGTGTCGATCATGATCTCGGCGGAGTCGTCGGAGAAGATGTCTTCACGGCGGGTCATGCGCGCGCGGATCTTGTCGGGTTCCTTATCCCAGCAGATGAAGACGGCATAGAGATTATGGGTGTCGTAGGCGAGGTAGACGTCGGTGTTCTGCGTGGGCTCAGCGCCGTCGGCCGGCTCGCGTGCGATGAAGCCCGTGACCTTCAACATGCGGTCGGCGACCCGGGCCGCTGGTTGCATGGTATCGAAGTCGGAGAGGGTGGGGGGAGTCTCGACGCGTGGAATCTTGATGGTGGGCGGGGCGGCGAAAAGAAAAGGCGCCGCCAGCAGGAGGAGAGCGGCAACCGAAGCTGGTTTCAACCGGAATTTCCTTAGGATCACGAGGGCGAAGAGCATTGTACACGGCGGACGCACGCCGGAGGGCCCGTGGAAACAGGTTCGCGGACCATCCAGGCGCTGCCGATCCATTGGACGCGGGAGTTGCGGATTCGATAGCCAATTACATCTGCGCGCGGCGAAGCACTCCTCGCCGTGATCCGGCCTTATCCTCTAAACTGTCAGTGAGGGCCGCTCTTCTTCGATGATCGTCAACTTTGCTGAACGCGCGCACAACCACAACTGGGAACTCGATCCCGTCATTCGGTCGTTGCTCGACACGGACTTCTACAAGCTGTTAATGCTGCAGTTCATCTGGAAGCATTTCCCCAGGACGCGTGTGGAGTTTTCGCTGCTGAATCGCCATGCTTCGGTGCGGATGGCGGACATCATCCACATTGAAGAGCTCAAGGTGCAACTGCAGCACGTGCGCGGACGGCGGTTTCGCAAGTCGGAACTGGTGTGGCTGGCGGGCAACACGTTTTATGGCCGCCGCGGAATTTTCGAGCCGGCGTTTCTGGAGTGGCTGGAGCACGACTTCCGGCTGTCGGACTATCAACTATCGGTGCGCGACGGGCAGATCCAACTGACCTTCGAAGGCACGTGGACTGAGACCACCATGTGGGAACTGTATGCGCTGGCCATTCTCGACGAGTTGAAGACGCGGGCTCATCTGAAGACGCTGAGCGAGTTCGGGCTCGACGTTCTGTATGCCCGGGCCAAGACCAAGTTGTGGAGCAAGATCGAGCGGCTGCGCGGCGTCCCCGGGCTGAGCGTTGCCGACTTTGGAACGCGGCGGCGGCATAGCTTTCTGTGGCAGGAATATGTGGTCGTGGCCATGGCCGCGAATCTGGGGAGCAATTTCATCGGGACGTCGAATGCGTTCCTGGCGCACAAGCACGACTTGGAAGCGATTGGAACCAATGCACATGAAATCCCTATGGTGATGGCCGCGCTCGCGCCGGATGACGTCGCTCTGCGAGCGTCGCAGTACCGCGTGCTGGAACTGTGGCAGCAGACGTACGAGGGCGCGCTGAAGGTGATGCTGCCCGACACGTTTGGCACGACGCAGTTTCTGGCGGGGGCGCCCGACTGGGTG
>JADGNP010000475.1 GCA_017883425.1 Candidatus Sulfotelmatobacter sp.
TATAGGGAAGGCAGGAACGGGAAGGGCACGGCTTCAGCCGTGCCGCCAGGAGCTGCAACGGGTTTCGGCTTTAGCCGCTGAGGGTGCACACTCTACACCGTCGCGAGAACTGCTCTAGCGCTTCGCCGTTGAGGTCTTTGGACGAAACACAACGAACAGAAGGCTGAGAACTGAGAACTACACTCTCCTCACCGCCCGCCACCAATCTCCAGAATCGCCCCCGTCGTATAGGAAGCTGCAGACGACAGCAGCCACAGCACTCCCTCCGCTACTTCGCGGGGCGTGCCTGCTCTTCCCATCGGGATGGTTCCCATCAGCCGTTGCAGCCGGTCCGGATCGCCGTTCGCGGCGTGGAGTCCGGTGTCGACTAATCCCGGAGCCACCGCGTTCACTCGAATTCCTTCGGTAGCCACCTCCCGCGCCAGTCCGACCGTGAAGCTGTCGACGGCGCCCTTCGACGCCGCGTAGTGTACCCATTCGCCCGCCGCTCCCGTATGCGCCGCGCGCGAAGAAATATTCACAATCGCGCCGCCGGTGCCGCCCCGCCGGGTCGACATGCGCCGCACCGCCTCGCGCGAACACAGGATGGTCCCGCTGACATTGACCGCCAGGACGTTTGCGACGGCCGCACTCGACACTTCTTCCACGCGCGCGAACCCGCCCGTCACTCCAGCATTGTTCACCAGTCCTTTGATGGGCCCCAACTCCCGCTCCGCGATTTCGAACATCCGAACGATCTGCTGTTCGTTCGAGACGTCGGCCTGAATCGCGAGGGCGCGCCCGCCGCCAGCCACGATGTCGTTTACCACCTTCGTCGCATCGGCCTCGCTTGCGGAGAAGTTGACCGCAACCGCGTACCCGCGTTCTCCGGCGAGCGCGGCGACCGCCGCGCCAATTCCGCGACTGGCTCCGGTCACGATGAGTGTGCCCAGGTCTTCTTTGTTGGTCATAGATACCACAGGGGCTGAAACCCGGACTGATTCTGGTTGTTTTCGCGGCCCTGGAAGGGCCGCTCTTCCACGGCGCCGCATACATCGGTGGGACGTCAGGTGCCTGCTAAAAGCTAAAAGCTAAAAGCTAAAAGCTAGAAGCTAGAAGCTAGAAGCTAGAAGCTAGAAGCTCTACTGCTTCACCGCTTCCCGCTTCCCGTGCATCAACTCCAGCACCGCCGCATACAGCTTCTTGCGGGTCTCATACCGCTCATAGGCGCGCGTGATGTAGCGTACAGTCACTTCGACGCCCGATCCGCTCGGCCGCACATTGATGGCGGGCTTGGCTGAGATCGATTGCACCCGGTAGCGCGTCGTGGTATGCGACCATTCCAGTTCCGCCTTGCGCGCGTTCTCCTCCGTCTCTTTCTCCACTAACTTCTGCAGCGCATCGATGATTGCATAAGGTTCCTGATCGCCGGGAATTGTGAGCTCCAGTTCGTCCCACATCCACTGGCCCGAAGTCGTGAAGTTGAAAAAGTGGCCTTCAATCGCGAAGGTGTTGACGAACGAAACTCTCCGGCCCGTGGGATGCCCGGCGGCCGTCCAGTTCCCGGTTTCGAGCAGAATGGTCTTCAGCAGCCCAACTTCGATCACTTCGCCCGCCACGCCGTTGATCTCGACCCAGTCGCCTACGCGCAGCCCGTTGCGGCCCATCAACACGAACCATCCGAAAAATCCGACAATGAAATCTTTCATCGCCACCGTGAACCCCGCGCCCGCCAGGCCCAGCACGGTCGTCGTCTGGTTGGGCATGCCGAAGATCAAGAACGCAATCACGAGCGCACCCACAGCCTGAGCCGCAAATTTCGCCACCGCCCGCAGGGTATCGATCCGCTTGTTCTCCGCGGTCATCCCGGTGAACAGGCGTTCAATGAGCCGGCTCGCCAAGTACACCGCCACCAGAACCAGCAGAATCCACAGGAATGACTCGATCAAGCGGTGCAGAGCTGCCCGCTCGCGATTCTCGACCAGTACAATCCAACTCGCATAGACGTCGCTCAGTTCCTGCTCGTCCTGGATTCGCCTTCCCATGTCGGCCAGATTCTTCTGATCGCGCGTGTACTGCTTCAGGGAATCGAGTGCCGCCTTCGCCGCCGCCTTCGAGTCTTCCCGGCTGGAGGCGCTGCTGCTCTTGGAGAATCCCTTCGCCTGCTGCTTGGCCGCCTCGCGGTTCTCGTTTTCCTTGTCGACTCGAATCTTCAGGGTGGAGTGGCGCACGGCCATGCGCTGTTGTTTGGTGACTGCCTCCGCCCGCGCTGCTTCCAACTGAGCCGTCTTCTCGCGCAGCGCCTGCCACGCCCGGAACACGCTCAGCAGAGTGTGTGCCTGGTAGTCCTGCTCATATGGGCTGACAGCCGAACCCGCGACCGCTCTGGGGAGTTGGTCGCTCGCGTCATGCTCCGCTTTCAGGCGCTTGATCTTTGACTGCGGATCGCCGCCGGATTGCTCCAGATCCTCGGAGGCATCGTCCAACTCGTCCTGGTCAAGATCCATCTGCGCCTTGGCGACATCGATCTGATCCTGCAGGTTGTCCTTCTGCGACTCCGGAGCGGTGGCCAGTTTGCGCGTCAGCAGTGCGATCCCCTCCTGATCGTCCTTCAGCGCCAGTTCGGCTTTTTCCTTCCGGTCCGCGAATTGTTTGGCTTCCGCCGAGAGCGGGGGAGGATTTTCTTCGATCGTTCGCAGCGCGTCAAAAAACGCCAAGTCCACTTCGTGGTCGCCGACTTTTTCCGCCTCGTGTGCCAGCGTCTGTTCTTCGTGCGTGCCCGCGATCGCCGTCATTCGCTTGGCCGTCTGCAGCGGACGCTGGTCCACCAGGGGACGCTGTGCCGCGGACCCCTTCCGTCCCGGCAATGCCTTGTTCGGTGTTGCGGATGCTTCCTCGTTCGCATCCGGCAACGCCCGCGTCCACACGATCCCGACGATGGCCGCGGCCACCAGCAGAAGCAGCACAATCGCGGTAATCCATTGCCGAACTTTCATTGAGATTCCGAAATCATTCCGTAGAGACGTAGCTTGCTACGTCTCTCTGACCACGCGCGTCCAAGCCCCTTGTCAGATGAAACCAGTCGCGTTAGACCACTCTAACAAGAAACGTTGCCTTCACGCGACGGCCACGGGTCCTAGTCATTCTTGCGCCGGGCCTGATCGACCCGTGCTCAGTTCGCAAGATGCCGCACACGTTGGTAATCTGCACCGCAAAAATCCGTGCCCGTAGAATCGTGGGAGGCGCGCATGCTCGAATCACTGCAATCGATTCTCGACGAACCGTGGAAGCCAGTCTCCCGCCCGGCACTGGTGGCGTGGCTGATCTTTTACGTCGCGTTCCTGGCCTACGCTTTCTCCGCTCACGGCGGATTCCTCTTCATCGACAATGCCAACCTGGTCGTGCACGAAGGCGGACACAATCTCTTTGGCTGGTTCGGCCCCACGCTCGGCCTTTGGGGAGGCACGCTGCTGCAGTGGTTGGTCCCGTTTCTTCTGGCGGCCTACTTCTTCACCGAGCGCCAGACTACCGGCTTCGTCTTCTGCCTGTTTTTCTTCTTCGAGAATTGGCTCTACACCGCGACCTACATGGCCGATGCGCGCGTCCAGGTGCTGCCGCTGGTCACGACGGGCGATTCTGATTTTGTGGAACACGACTTCTACGCCATCTTCTCGAGCCTCGGCGTCCTCAACCACGACACCCAGATCGCGGCGGTTGTGCGGCTGCTAAGCTGGTGCGGAATGCTGGCCTGTGTCGCGTGGCTCGCTGCCAGAAGCAGAAAGCAGGCGCGTAAGCAAGACTTGGAAGTGAGGGACTGATTCGAGTTGGTTGGGGAAGGGCACGGCTTCAGCCGTGCCGCTCAAGCCACGCCGGATGTGGGCTTCAGCCCCTGAGGCCTTCGTTTGATCGCTTCCGGAGCATCCCACCCGCTCCCGGTGTCCAATCTCAGGAAGAGTACAATTTTTCTGCGAGGCTTTCCATGAAACCGACCTTGATGCTGCCCCCAGCTCTCATTGTCCTCCTCTTGTCGTTCCCCGTGGCCGCACAAACTCAGTCAACAACCTCCGACAGCGAATTGCAACTGGGGGTCGAGTCCTACAAGAGCGCCCACTACGAGGATGCCGCTCTGCATTTTGAGAAAGCGATCGACGGCTTAATGGCTGCCAAATTCCAAAATGCTGGCCAAATGTGCATAGCGCCCAATCGGATCTTTGTACATTCGAGCCTACTTGACACTTTTTTAGAGCGAATGTCCCGTAAGGTCGCGCAGCTGAAGGTCGGTAGCGGCCTTGACCATGGGACTGACGTAGGGCCACTTATCAACAGTTCCGCAGTTAAGAAGGTTGAAAGTCTCGTCAATGACGCGATTGACAAAGGGGCGCGTGTGCTAGTTGGGGGTCACAGACTTATTGAGGGGACGCTCGCGTCTGGTTCGTTCTACGCACCTACAGTATTGGCTGACGTCACGTCAGATATG
>JADGNP010000075.1 GCA_017883425.1 Candidatus Sulfotelmatobacter sp.
CTTCCAACTGGATACGCAGTACCGTCTGAGTCACACCATGGATCCCGGATCGAATGCCTACGCGGGCCCCAACTATCAATGGAACATGGCTACCGGCTTTGCCACAGCCGACTACGACGTCCGTCATGCGTTCAAGATTTACGGGGTCTGGTCTCCAACGATCTTCCACGGCAGCCGCTCGTGGTTGGAGAAGGTGGCCGGTGGCTGGAGTCTCTCCGGGATTCTGAACGCCCACACAGGATTCCCCTGGACGCCGACGTGGGGCCTCGGTGATGTTGCTGCCCAGTGCACCATCCCCGGCCTCAACGGCGACAACCCAGGAGCTTGCGAGCCGGTCTTCAACTTCGGGCCGGGAGGCGGCGGCAGCTCAGCGGACGCTGGCTCAGGTAGCGTGGTTCCAGCAGCTTATGCTGGCGGCTTTAAGCCGAATTTCCGGGGTAGTGCCAGCTTCGACGCAAACTCTTTCTTCACAAAACCGACCATGGTTGCTGGAACTTATTTCAACTGTCTCTTCCCCGGCCCGGTGACTGCGCAGTGTCCCAGCGGCGGCTCGCAACCCTATGGTCCCGTGCCAACTGCTCCGGGAATCACTCGCAATTCCTTCCGGGGCCCCGGCTACTTCGGCCTTGACGCAACTCTCAGTAAGTCTTTTGGCTTGCCGCCCATGAAAGTCCTGGGGGAGGGAGCGAGGCTGGAGTTCCGCGCCAATTTCTACAACCTGTTCAACAAGCTCAATCTCACCAACATCCAGACCAACATCTTTGCGTGCTCGGCTCCACCTTGCGAGGGGCACTTGGGCGAGGCTCAGAACGCTCTTGGGGCTCGCACCATTGAAATGCAGGCTCGGTTTAGCTTCTAGTTCTGCCGGAGGCGCGGCACACGCGCCTCCACTTGCATCAAGAAAAATGGCTGCCGACGAGCGCTTCCGGATCCCCCGCGAAGCTGACCCGTTGGCAGCATTTGCGTTTAGACTAATCGAGTGTCCTCATTCCCCTCTTCGCGCAGGCTTAAGCACAGTCTTGCTGCCGGCTTTTGCTGTCTTATGATCCTGCCGTTGGCGGCTTTGCAGTTGCTTCTTCCTCCCAGAGCTCCGAGCCAAACGAAACCTTCCTCAGCCAGCTTTGCCGCGCTCTCCAAGCGAGCAGCCGAGGCCCGCGACGCCGATCGTCTCGAGGAAGCTGTAGCTCTCTACACCAGAGCCCTGGCAATGCAACCGAAATGGGCCGAGGGTTGGTGGTCGCTGGCCACTTTGCAGTATGACCAGGATCATTACGCGAAGGCCGCGCTCGATTTTGAGAAACTGCTCGCGCTGCAACCTGAAAACGGCACTGCACACGCCATGCTCGGACTGTGCGATTTCGAACTCGGTCGCGAGCAGCAGGCGCTCCAGCACATTCAAAAGGGTAAGGACATAGGCCTCAGTAGGGAGGGCGGGCTCTGGAACGTCGTCCTCTATCACGAGGGAATGCTCCTGCAAAGGGCAGGCAGGTTTGAGGCTGCGCGGGAGACACTCCAGGACTTGTGCCTGCGCGGCAGTCAAACCGACGAGGTGGCCAATGTACTGGGGATGACATTGTTGCGTCTGACCTCCAAAACCCCTCCGCCACAAGGCTCGAAGGATGCGGACGTTGTAGTGCGCATCGGCAGGGCGGAATGTCTGGTTGGTCAAAAGAAGTACGACGAAGCGGGGCCGATCTTTGATGCAGTGGTGAAGGAGAACCCCGACTATCCCAACATACATTACGCCTACGGACTGTTTCTCCTGGAACTACGTAACGTGGACGGCGGTGTCGAGCAACTCAAACAAGAGATCAAGCACAGTCCCGACCACATCCTCGCGCGATTGCGGATTGCCGCGGTTGAGTATAAGGAACACTCTGCGGCAGGGATTCCTTACGTGGAAGAGGTCGTCAAGCTTGCCCCGCAAATGGGTTTTGCGCACTATCTTCTCGGCTTGTTGCTGCTCGACACCAATGATTTCGAGAGGGCTATTCCCGAGTTGGAGATCGCTCAGAAGACCTTCCCGCGAGAAGCCAAGCTCTACTTTGCTCTGGGCAGCGCCTATTCGCGAGCCAGCCGCCAGCAAGAGGCGGCACGCGCTCGGTCGATGTTCGAACGTTTAACCAAGGAGGGAGCAACCTCGGTCCTTGCTACTGACGAGGGAGGGCTCCAAGGCATCGTTCAGGAGAAGATAGGAAAAGAGCAGAGTGCTCCACCACCGGAGTGAACACTATTGTCTTGGCTCGTCATTGTCTTGGTTCTTCTATGGTCATGACACGGTCCGCGGCAACGTTGTGCAGAGTTTGTTTGATCCCACTTGGCCAGCGGATCTCCATATCCTTAATCGTACGGTTCGCGCCCAATCCAAAATGCACGCGGCTATCGCTGGAGGAAGCATATCCGACCGAAGTCGTCACCTCGTTCCACTGCGAACGCCCGTCCTCGGTCGTGATATGAATCTGCGCGCCGATGCCCATGCGATTGCTCTTCGTGCCCACCAGCTTCAGAAGTATCCAGTGGTTACTGCTCTCAGAGACGTTGTGGAGCAGCTTGACTTGGCCGCCCAGCACGGAGACCACCGCATCCACACGGCCGTCGTTATCGAGGTCGCCAAAGGCAACACCTCGATGTGGGGCTTCTAACTTAAGATCCGGTCCCGCCGTCCCACTGACTTCTTCGAACTTTCCATTCCCCAGGTTTCGGAATATGGAATTCGGCTCGGGGAAGCGCCGCGTAGGGATCAATTCGTTGATGTTGTCGACGACGTTGGAACGGGCCACGAACAAGTCCTTCCAGCCATCGTTGTCCAGGTCAAACATACCGTTGCCCCATCCCGACATTTCGGTGGTCGGCTGCAGCCCGCTGGCCACCGTCGCATCATCAAAATCGCCGTGCCTGGCATTGATCAACAAAGGGAAACGCTGGTGTTCGACGGCCGTATACCAGATGTCAGGCAGTCCATCATTGTTGACGTCGCGGAAGTCCGAGCCCATGCCGGACAGCGTCGTGCCGTCAGGCGCGTAGGCTACGCCCGCCTGCACTCCCACCTCTTCGAACCTCTTACCGCCAAGATTATGCAAGAGAAATGCGGGCGTCGTATCGTTGGCCACGAAGGCGTCCAGGAACCCGTCGCCGTCATAATCCGCGAAGGAAACGCTCATGCCTTTGCCCATGTGCGACACGATCCCCGTTTCCGCGGAAACGTCGGTGAATGTGCCGTCGCCATTGTTGCGGTAAAGCGTGTTGTGCAGGTTAGCGTAGAGTTTGGGATGACAGTAAGCCCGCACGCCGTGCTTAAGGGGGCAGTAAGGATCCTTGTTGACTTCCCAGACGCAGTAATTGACCACGAACAGATCGAGCCGCCCATCGTTGTTGTAATCGAACCAGCCGGCGCTCACCGACCACATCTTCTTCCCATTCATTTGAGCGCCAACCAACCCCGCCTTCGCAGTCACGTCGGTAAAGGTACCGTCCCCATTGTTATGGAAGAGCTGATTGCCAGTGACGTTGGCCAGGAACAAGTCGGGGCGTCCATCGTTGTCGTAGTCGCCTACCGCGACGCCCATCCCGTACCCCGCTCCCGCCAGCCCAGCGCGCTCCGTAACGTCAGTAAACGTGCCGTCGTGATTATTGTGAAACAGCCGGTTCCAGTAGGCAGAAGATTCTTTCTGAAGCGAAGGAATCGCCGCGCCGTTCACCAGGTAAATATCCAGGTACCCATCGCCGTCATAGTCCAGCAGCGCGACCCCGGCGACCATGGTTTCAATCTGATTCTTGTTTGGAGTAGGCGAGTTGTGGGTGACGAAGCGCAGCCCGACCTTCCCCGCGATGTCCTCAAATTCGATGGGCGCTGGAGCGAAAGGTTTCGAGGTGTCCGCTGCCAAAAGACCAAAAGCGAGGATGAAAATCAATTCACGCATGTTGCGTCTGAAACCCGGCCCTGTCCATCCCCAACTGTGCCTCTTTGTTCTTCATGAACGTCTTCCACACAAAATCGGTGCGCTGGTTCTCGGCCATTAGCATCGTGATCCCGAGATCGATCCCGAGCACGTCCGGGTTATACCAGTTGGCCAGCGGGTTGAAGGCATCGACAAACCCGTAGCGTCCCCAAGCCTTGGGAAGCGCTCCCTCATCGTGCGCAGAACCTGCATGCAGTCGGGGTAGAGAAACGGCAGCGAACCGCCCGCCGCGCATGGAACCACACTGCCATCCAGTTTCCCCAACCGCGGCGGCCCGCCCCAGGCCTGATAGCCGGCAGCCGAATCCGACGCCGTTATGCCCCAAAGGTGGTCGCTGTAGTCGGGAAACTCCTCGCGCAAAGAAGGGCAGAATTGTTTGTGCGCCGCCGTGGCTTTCACTGAATTCTCAAAATAGTCTGCGTATGCGTCGCGCTTGCCCCGAAAATCGAACCATGCTTGCGAGTATTGATGCGTGAACGGCGGGTCATTCCCTGAAATGAATTCCAAACCGTGAAACTCTATCTTTGGCCGAGTCCATGCTCTCCATGTTTCCGCCGGGACCGGATGCGTCGGTGACCCGAGAGCCAGCAGGTAGATCATCATGAGTTCGCAGTAGTGTTCCCACCGGGCATCGAGGAACCCCGACTCGGGATGCCAACCCATGGAAAACGTCTTGCCGCCGTTCAACATCCACGGCCAGTCCACGCGCTCGTAGATCTTGGTCGCCAAGTCCTGAATTTCCGCGTCCCCAAAATGTTGCCGCGCAGTCAACACTCCACAGAGCAGAAGGGAAGTGTCGATCGACGAGATCTCGCACTTCCACTGCCGCTCCCCGCTATTCATGTCGATAAAGTGGTAGTAGAACCCATGCTCATGGGGAAGTTTCTGCCACAGGAAACGGAGAGTTCCCCGGACACGCTCGACAATCTCTTCTTTTCTTCTGTAGCTGCGCCCTTCCGCGATGCAAAGCCCCGAAAGGCCAAACCCGGTGGCCGCGATACTGGCAATCGACCGAGTGTCATGGCCGTTCAGCAGAGCGCGATCCTTCACCTGCCCGGTCGTCGCGCTCGCCTCGTTCCAGAAGAAATCAAACGCGGTTCGTTCGATCTCATCCAGCAGCGCATCATCAGAACCGGAGTAAGGAACACGCGCTGGTTCCACAAATTCTCTTTGCCTCGCGCACGCCGAGAGCCGAGAGAATGGAAGTGAGACCAGGCCCAAAGCTGCTGCCCAAAGCAGTTCCCGGCGAGTGAATCGAACCTGTAGGTCCATAAAGATAGTGACCGGATCTTAAGGAAGAAAACGCTCCTTAAGCAATGATACACACCAGGAACACCGCTATGTTCCTGACGATACATCAACATTCCTGGATCGGGATCGAAAGCTCGATCACTGGCGGCGTCTTTGACCGTTTCCCAGGCGGGTCGAGCGACAACACTTCTAATTGATGTGAACGCAATAAATCAGTTGGGGATGATCCGGAGGGCGACGAGGGAGGACTTTCCGGGGACCGAGTTCTCGACTGTCGTCGTGAGCAGAAGCTGAAAATAGGGTGGTATGGTCTTGTGGTCTGGGGCCAGATCAAGCAGCAGTTTCCGGAGTTCCGCCATACGCTCCGGGTTGGTGAGGTACTCGATGGCAGCCTGAGAACCCTGGGTGTAAATGCCATAGATCAGGAGAACACGCCTTTCCTTTCTCTCGTTCGGCATCATCAGCACAACCGCATAGTCCCGCGTCAACTGGTTGGTTACGGAGTCGAACTCGGGTTTGTAAACTTCTTTTTCTCCGGGCTGAGGATTGCGGTTGAGAATCAAACCACTTTGGAAGTGGAATCCCTGGGCGTTGAGAAAGACGCGACCGCTCCAGGACTGGTTGCCCCCAAGCAGAATCGCGTTGTCCCCCTTGATTTCCTCGAAATTGACCAGGCGGGAGGGCTGCACCCGGCAACCCTGGCCAACGCTGGCGAACATCTTACACAGATTGACTACTCCCAGAGTTTCGCCGACGGAGGTGAAATCTGTCAGGCTAGGAACGAACAGGAAGCGCTTCAATTCGCGGAAATGAATTGTGTCCCGGAATTCTGGCAGACTCGCCTTGGGGATCTCGTGACCCTCTGCCAGAGTCTGGGAGCTGTCTCCATCGTGAGCCGCGCGCAATAAAGGATGATTTGGGATCGTGATCAGCGGTGCTTCTGCCGGGGGAAGGAATGGACGCCAGAACCACTCGATCCCGTCGGGCAAGCTAGCGGCTTGCGCTCGGGTCTGGGCGGCTTGTCCACTCTTCCAGGAATTAAGAATCAGGACGGAGGCAAGCGCGAGACAAAGAGCGCCCAAAATCAGAGTGACTGAGAGATGCAGGCGATTGGGAGCGTGCGCTTTCCCACCCTCCAGCGCGACCGGCGCGTCAGCGGCAGCCTCATCGGACGTGCTGCGGCGGAAGACGGGGACGTAATGACCAGAGGGCAGGTCGAGACGGATCAGGCCACCACGGCCATCCTCTTCATAATATTTGTTGAGCAGGCGCCGAATCTCGTGCGCTTGCACGCGCACAATCGGATCCTTTTGCGCATCGAAATCGACACCCCGGTCGTAGACCTCCACCCCAATGAGGTACTCATTCAACTTCTCTCCGTTACCCAGGAAGGCCTGCTCGGAAACAAACTCGAGGAACCGAGTCTTCTTAGGAGAGTTGGCAAAGTACTTGCTTTCGAGGACCCGGCGCAGTTCTTCGCGCTTCTCGAAGAGCGAGATGGAGGGCGCTACGGAAGTGTGAACAGACGCCACCTTGAAGGCTTCGGGAGATTACCGGGGACAGACGCACTCCCCCCGCTAGCGACGTTTCTTCGGTCTAATCGGACGATAGCACTGGCGCTCGGCAAAGGTCAATGCGGAAGATCGGAAGCCTTCGTCGGTTGAAATAACGGTTATTTGCGCCGTTAATTGCGGTTAATTGCTGGAAGGCCATGTTGCTGGATCCTCACCGCAGCCAGCCGCTCCTGCCACGGATCTGCTATCGGAGCGGTACAAAGCCCTCAAGAGTTGATCTGGCCGATCCATTTGGACTCGTTTTGATGGAGTTCGTTCTCAATCCGCGTGCCGGGCAGGACTTTTGACGGCAAATCACAAGCGGAAACCTCGAGTTAACCTCCAATATAACCTCGATTACCTTGTTAGAGAAATGCTACAGGCGATACAACCAGCTGTGCCTGGCACGGTGAAATTCGCCAAGGTCCGCAACAGTCTGCTCCTCTGCTCGCTGTTTTGTATTTCCTTCTGGGCTCTTAGCGGCCCGGTCGCAGGGCCAAACGCGGAACTGGTGGTAACGAAGCGGTTCGAGGGGGCGGTGCTGACCATCAAATCGAGCGGCGCGGAAGGGAACAAGTACGGGTTCGAAGGCGGCAGAGTCCTTAAGCTGAATAGCACTTACCATCTATTCACGTCAGAGATGATCGGAGATCCGCACTGGGTGAAGATGAGGCTGGCGCACTGGATCAGCCAGGATCGTCTGCATTGGAAGCGGCTTGCGACCCTGGCCGAATCGAGCGGCGACTTCACCGGGAAGGATCCGCGCGCCGCGTTGTGGTCTCCCTTGCCGGTCTACAACCCCACGGACAATCGCTGGAACCTGTTTTATGTTGCCTATCGCGCGGCTCCGGACACCTCGCAGCAGTGGTTGACCAACCATGAAGGGAGAATCTGGCGCGCGGTGTCGAACACTCCAGGTGTGGATGGAGTCGGCGGCCCGTACACCGATGCCGGCGTGATTCTTCAGCGGGATCGGGATTCAGACGCATGGGAGGGCTTGCAGGGAACCGATTCGTTCTTTCCCTACAAAGTTGGCGAGCAGTGGTATGCGCTCTATGGCAGCGCTCATACCGAGAAGATTCCCATATCTCTGTGGCAAGTAGGCCTGGCGAAGGCCCCGGAGCTCGCTGGGCCCTGGGTGCGCTGCACGGATCGGAATCCGCTGACCGTGGAGAGGCGGTTCATCGAGAATCCGATTGTCACGAAACTGGAAGACGGAACCTACGTGGCCGTCTACGACACGGACGAACCGAACGCGATTGGCTATACATTTTCAGTGGACGGTGTTCACTGGTCGTCCGGCCAACATTTGTTGGTGCAGGAAGGCAAGGGAGTGTGGGCGAGCGAGGTCCGGACACCGCTGGGACTGATTCCGGAGGGGAAGGATTCGTTCACGCTGTTCTACACGGCCAACGAAAGAGTCTCAGGAATGGAGCCCGATGGGAACGGGATCAACACGACTCCGGGATCGATGGGGCTGGTGGAAGTACAGTGGAAGAAGGTGTATGCGGCGAGCGCAGGCGGCAACTAGTGCGCGTTCATGCAGCTGGTTAGAAATGACAGGAATCTGATTCGCAGATTGCGGGGAGGCAACATGTCGAAAGCCAAGTTCTGCAGTGTACTCTTTTTTGTCGCAGCGATGATCGTTCTTGCCGCAACATCCGCGGCAGCGCAGGCCAACCGTGCCACGATTACCGGGACCATAACGGATACCTCCGGCGCGGTCGTGGCTGGCGCAGAGGTAACCGCCATCAGCACCGGCACGAACGTTCCCACGAAAACCGTTTCGAACCAGGATGGGATTTATGTCATCCCTAACCTGTTCCCGGGAAAGTACTCCGTCGAATTCAAGAGAGACGGGTTCGAAACTGTGCTTCGTCCAACTATCACACTCGAGTCCACACAGGTGGCCCGAGTGGATGCCTCTCTGAAGGTGGGCTCGATCAGCCAGTCGGTAACCGTGACCACCGATGCACCGGTCCTAGATCTGGAGAGACCGTCGGAAGGCACGAATATGAAGGGCAGCGTGGTCACCGATTTGCCGCTCAGCATCTATGGCGGCGGTCGGTCGGTCGAGGATTTCGCGGTTGCCATCACGCCCGGCTATTCCCCTTACAGCAGTCCCTACGGAGCGGTTATCAACGGGGGGCAGTGGTTCACCAAGGACTACACCATCGACGGCACGTCGGGAACCGCCAATATCCAGGGCGACTCCATGGAGTCTGGACCCACCATGGAGGCAGTGGAAGAACTGCAGGCGCAGACCAGCGGCTTGGATGCGCAAAGTGCTATCTCCGGCGGGGGGGTCATTGCCTTTAACCTAAAGTCAGGAACCAACAAATGGCACGGATCGGCATTCCTGTACGGTCACAACGAACTACTGGACGCCAATACTTGGACGAATGATTCTACCGGCACGCCTAAGCCTCAACAGCGCGCGTGGGACTATGGCTTCAGCCTCGGCGGCCCGATTATCAAGAACAAGACATTTTTCTTCGGCGCCTTCGAGCGCTACCAACAGATTGACTTCCGCCTCAACAGCGGGTCGGCCACAGTGCCCACCCCGGCATTCCTGACGGGCGATTTCAGCGGTCTGTTGGGAGGGACACTGTGCAACGCATCGGGCAGCATAGGCCTGTGCAGCGCCAATGGTGGGACCCCAATTCCGGCGCAGGATACCAACGGCCAACCGGTCGTCGCGCGGGAGAACATGATCTATGACCAGACGAACGCATTATGCAGTTCAAGTCTGGGCTGCCCACAGTTTGCGGGCAACATTATCCCCGCGGGCATGATCAGCGGGGTGGCGCAGAAGGTGAATGCCTTCTACAGCGGGTATGCTCCACAGTTTGGGGGAATTGACAACAACAGCAGGGGCCTTCTGCAGGGATCGCCCAGCCAGACGCCTAATCAGATCGTAATCAAACTCGATCATACCCTGCGGGAACAGGACCATCTCTCCGGATCCTGGATCTATAACCACAGACCGCGAACGTTGGACGACGGCGGAGGTCTGTGGCAGGCCGGAACCAGGAATGGCGGGCCACTCTCGAACGGCCGCTATCAAATCTACCGGTCGCAGGAGTGGCGCCTCAGCGAATCCCACGTGTTCAGCCCGAGGATTCTGAACGTCCTGAACTTCACTTACAACTTCGATTTCAATGCCAGTTTGCCTACCGACCCCGGCAACTGGAATTCGCAACTTGGTTTTGGAGATACTGGAGCGAACACCTTTCCGGTGATTAGTTTCGCGGACAACTCGGCGTATGGTCACTCGGAAACATTTCTGGGTAACTCCTGGCAGGGTAATCTCTCCGGTGTAAACGTCATCACCGGCGACAGCGTCACCTGGACCAAAGGACGCCACAACTTCACCTTCGGAGGAGATTTCAAGGCACACCAGGTCAACAGCCGCTCAGGTTCTGGTGCCCTGTCTTTTAACTTTTCCAGCAACTACACGGCGGGCGCGGGCTTCCCATACGATGGATTTGGCTATGCCAGTTTTCTTCTGGGCCAGGTGAATAGCGCTAGCGAGAGCGTAGCTTACAACCTGTATGGCCGGCAAAAAGGCATGTTCTTGTACGCCCAGGACAGCTACAAGGTCACACCCAAGCTCACTCTGAGCCTGGGGCTGCGCTGGAACTACAACTTTCGCTTCCACGAGAAATACGGTAACTGGGCGAACTTCGACATGAACGCGATCAGCCCCAGCTATGGCGTTCCCGGCACTCTTGTGTTCGCCAAGAACGGCGGCGACAGCTTCTACAAGGACGAATACGCAAAGAATTTCGGACCCTCTTTGGGTTTTGCGTATCAGGTCCGCCCCAAGACCGTGCTCCGTGGATCGTTCGGTCTGATCTACAACCCCGTGGGCGTGACGTTCTTCGGAGGGGTTCCGGACGGTTTTGCTCCGCAGTTGGGAACGAACCAAGCGAACGGTTTCAGTTGGGATGCTTCGGGTGGTGGTGGCAACTACCCGGGGGTTCTGACGAAAGTAGACGCAAACACCGATCCTTCGTTCATGTTTCCATTTCCTGTGAGTGTTGACCCCCGAGCCCTCAAGCTGGGATATAGCGAGGCGTTCAACTTTGGCATCCAGCAAGAGCTCACGCCGAACACGCGGTTGGAGATTTCTTATATCGGTAACCGCGGCCACCGACTGACGGACACTGCGCTCGCCTGGAATCAGGGTCCGACTTCTACTTTCCAGCGGTTGGCCAATTTGTTTGCAAATACTTCGGACCCACTCAACGGGTTTAACAACTACGTTTGTGACTCGGGAACCGCAGCGAGTTACAACGTTCCCTATCCGTACCCCGGGTTCTGTGCGCCAATCATGGCCACGTTCGCGCCCTTTCCGCAGATGGCCGCAGCGGAGGGCTTTTATTGGTTCTATCCCAACTTGCAGTACGTAGGCTTGCCGTTGGGCCAAAGCTTCTATGATTCCATGGTCTTTAACTTGGTCAAGCGTACCGGGCGCGGCCTGACGATGGACATGAGCTATACATGGTCGCGGCAGGAGGGCGACTCGTTTTCTTCTCAGCAAGATTACAACGGGTTCTACACTCCGGTTCAGGACTTCGGCAACATGCGTCAGGTGGCACATGCGGTCACGGGCTATGATTTGACGCACGTTGTGAAGGGATTTGTCAGCTATGAGCTCCCGTTTGGCAAGGGCAGGCAGTGGTTGGCAGGCCAAAACCGCATGGTGAATGGAATCGTCGGCGGATGGAACTTAACTGGCATTGTCTTGTACAACTCCGGCCAACCGTTCGAGGTGGGGGCGGCCAACCCCTATTGGCCGCTGTGGGGAAACATTTTTCCGCAATTCAATCTGACCGGATTTGCCGGGCCTTCTAGTCCCGGGAAATTCGTGCCCGTTCCTGTGGGTTCAACTCCTCCTCCCGGAAATTTCTACATGCCGCAGAGCGTGGCCAGCAATCCAGCCGTCGGAGTGCTGCCACCGTCGCCAGCTACGTCTGCGCTGCGTTGCCCGGGGCAGGCGAACGAAAACGTCAGCCTGCTGAAAAACTTCACGATGGGCTCCGATGGACAATATAGACTGTCGTTTCGCACCGAGTTCTACAACCTGTTCAATCGTCACTACTACAACATCAATGGCTGCGGAGGTACCCGAGCGTCGATTGGTGCAGGCAACTTCGGCCAAATCACCGGAGTGGCCGACAACCCGAGGAATGGGCAGTTTGCCATCCGGTTTGATTTCTAGGAGGGTTCAGCGGAAAGCGCGAAGCCTTTCGGCAGGTCGCAGGGGCTGGCCAGCTGCGCAATCGGACAGCTGGCCACAGGATAGCTATCATCGAGGAGTAATGAGTCACATCGGAGCGTGGAGCCGTCGACTGCGGGTATTGGCGCGTGTTGCTGCCGGCCTATGCATATTCGCGCACGGCCTGTGGTGCTGGGCCGATCCCGTCCTCCCCACACTCATCAGTGACCACATGGTGTTGCAGCAGGGGCGTGAGATTCATCTCTGGGGCAGGGCTGATGCGGGTGAGACGGTTACTGTGAGCCTTGCCGGCCATGCGGCTACGACGACAGCCGATGCTCGTCGCCACTGGAGCGTTCGTTTTCCGGCATTGTCGGCCGGAGGCCCGTTTACTCTCACGATTCAGGGAAACAAGAAAATCGAAATAAAGGATGTGATGATCGGAGAGGTGTGGATCGCCTCTGGCCAATCGAATATGGCTTTCGCGCTCGAGAGCGCCGAGGGCGCGGCCACGGAAGTTCCCAAAGCCGATTATCCGCAGATCAGACTGTTCACCGTTCCCAGGAAGATCGCGCTATCGCCGCAAGAGGATACACTTCCGGCTGGATGGAAGATTTGCACTCCTGACAACGCGAAGGGCTTTTCCGCGGTGGCGTATTTCTTTGCACGCGAGATCCATCGCAAGCAAAATGTTCCCGTCGGAGTCGTGGAGAGCGCGTGGCCTGGAACTGCGATTGAGGATTGGGTCGCTCCAGAAGCTTTGCAGGCCGATGCGGACTTGCATCCGGTTCTCGAAGAATGGAAGCACGCGACGCCCGAGGAGAAGAAGTTTGCCGAGAATGCGCTCCCGCTCGACCTCGAATTCGATGATTTCGAACTGATCCCTGCAGCCGCCGGTTCCGCGAGCAAAGTGCTGGCGAACTTCGATGAAGGAACAGCGCGTATTTCGACCGGCGGATTGTTTTCGTACAGTTGGGAAGACGCGCCGGACGCGCTGTTCGAGCTGGTATCCCCGGGGCGGGGAGCAGGCGGGTTCGCGGCCCGCGTCGCCGGGCGACTCGATGGGACGCAGGATTCGACTCTGACTGCCCACTACAAACTGGAAGGCGCGGCGGTCGACCTCACCTCTTATGCAGGTGTCCGGTTCTGGGTGCGAGGGAATGGGTCATTTCGTTTCCGATCGAAGCAACCTACCGTCACCGACTACGATGACTACGCCACACCGGTTCTCAAGGCGTCGTCCGACTGGCAGGCGGTCACAGTTTGGTTCCGCGACCTCCGCCAGGACGGCTGGGGAGTTACGCTGCCCTTTACCCAGGACGCACTCTCGGGGTTTACGATCGAAAGCCTAACGACTTTGGAATATGCGCCCATCCCCGTCTCCGGCCTTTACGAAGGAATGATCACACCGCTGCTGTCGTCGGCGTTCCGAGGCGTGCTCTGGTACCAGGGAGAAAGCAACGCGCTCAAGGCTCACCAGTATCGGAAGCTGCTGCCCGCACTGATCGGCAGCTGGCGTGACGCCTTGCACGACAAGGATCTGGAATTCCTGATCGTGCAGTTGCCCAATCACGGGGCCACGCCAGACCAGCCGGGTGAATCGGCGTGGGCTGAGCTGCGCGAGGCGCAGTTGCTGACGGTGCAGCACGTTCCGAAGACCGGGATGGCGGTCACGATCGATGTGGGAGATCCAAAGGATATTCATCCTCACCGAAAGCTGGAAGTCGGGCAGCGGCTCGCGTTGTGGGCGCAAGGAACCATATATAAGGAGCCGATCGAATATTCGGGACCTCTGTATGAGTCCATGCGGATCGACGGCAGTGAGATCCGGGTGCGCCTTACTCACGTGGGTTCAGGTCTGGAAGTGCGCAACGGCGGAGAGTTACGCGGTTTTGCGGTGGCCGGTGCGGATCGAAAATTCCACTGGGCCGAGGCCCGCATTGACGGCGATACGGTGGTGGTTTCCAGTCGAGATGTGCCCAGCCCAATAGCGGTGCGCTACGCGTGGGGGGACAGCCCGCTGTGCAATCTCTTTAACAGAGATGGCTTGCCGGCTTCGCCGTTCCGCACCGACGATTGGCCGGGGATCACGGGACAGCAGTGAACCGAGCTTGGTTTCTTTCGCAAACTTGAATATGAAGTATTTTAGATGATCTGGAGCGGGCTCTCGTGGGCTGTGGGGGAGATCCGTCACGATGCGATGCATGCAGGAGAGCCGATTACAATCCGCTGCTCTTCAACCGAGAAGAATCCCGTCGCCCTGGATTGTAAGCTCTTTGCGGTTCAGTACTAGGCTTGCGGATCCTGCACCAGCGCTGCGCCGGGAGAGCTCTTCAAGAAGGGCGCGCTCAATCACTACGATATGTCATACGAACCTCTTAGAGTATTTCTTCACATAAGGTCACTGGGCATTGCGTTTGTTTGCGTGCTCTTCTGTGCAATATCCTGCTCCGCGGCCCAGACCGCACCTGGCGGAGTGGCGTACTTCGTAGATTGCAGTAGCGCTGCTCGTAAGAACGATGGCCGGTCTGCGGATTCACCCTGGACCACCCTGGAGCAGGTGAACGGACATACATTCGCCACTGGGGACGAGGTGCGCTTCAAGCGTGGCAGCATATGCCGCGGCATGCTGTGGCCGAAGGGCAGTGGCTCGGATTCCGCACCAATTCGCATGACAGCCTACGGCACAGGAG
>JADGNP010000476.1 GCA_017883425.1 Candidatus Sulfotelmatobacter sp.
TCCGCCAACGCCGAGCCACACCATGGAGGTCATCAACATGATGAAGCGCGATCACGTTAAGGTGATCATGGTTGAGCCCTACTTCGATCGCAAGACGCCGGATTCGATCGCGCGTGAAAGCGGCGGAACCGTCGTCGAATACCTGCCTTCGGTTGGCGGGGTAAAAGAGGTCACGACATATTTTCAGCTATTCGACTACGATATCGCTTTGCTAACGAAAGCGTTTCAGGCAAATCCATAGTCCGTAGAAAAGTTTGAAGGAGAGAGATGGATATACTCCCATTTTTATTCTGGCCGTTTGTGGCCAGCCTGATCCTCACCGGAATTCACGCCTATCTGGGCGTGCACGTGGTGGAACGCGGCGTGATCTTCGTGGACCTGGCGCTGGCGCAGATCGCCGCCCTGGGCGCGACGATCGCAATTCTTCTCGGAATGAGTCCGCATGGGCGGGGGGCCTATTTTCTGAGTCTTGGATTCACATTTCTGGGAGCGGGCATCTTTGCCCTGGCCCGCACCCGGCGCGGACACATCCCCCAGGAAGCTTTTATCGGCATCGCTTATGCAGTGGCATCGGCCACAGCGATTCTGGCCATGAGCAAGGCGACCGGGGAGACCGAGCACCTGAAAGACATGCTGGTCGGCAATATTCTTGCGGTGTCCAGAGCCGAAGTAGCGAAGACGGCGCTGCTGTATGGCGCGATTGGTCTGTTTCACTACTTCTTCCGTAAGAAGTTCTTGTTGATCTCGACCAATCCGGTGCAGGCCGAAGCCAGCGGAATGAGCATCCGGTTCTGGGACTTTCTGTTCTACGCCTCGTTTGGCTTTGTGGTGACTTCGTCCGTGGCCATTGCGGGAGTGTTGCTGGTGTTCTGCTACCTGATTGTTCCGTCGGTAGGGGCGATGCTGTTTGCCGACAAAATTGGCAGGCGGTTAGCTATTGGCTGGACGATGGGGACTCTGGTGTCGGCGCTGGGAGTCTATTTTTCGGTACTGCTCGACCTGCCGACCGGAGCGACGATCGTTTGCACCTTTGGCGGCGTGCTGATCTTGATGTTTTTCGTCCACCTGATTTTCTTCCACGGGGGACGGGCGCGGGCCTTGGAGGGAGCAAGTTCCGTGGAGAAGCCGATGGAGAGAGTGCTCCAGGCTCGCGATTAAGGCGGCCGTGAAGAAGGCCGTGACCCTGCCGCCAGGCTACACCATGTCATGGGGTGGCGAATACAGCCAGTTTCTCGACGCCAAATTGCAGATGTACTTTACGGGTCCGCTCGCCGTGGTGTTAATTTTCATGATCTTGTTTGCACTCTACGGAAACTTCAAGTTCCCCGCCACCATTGCCCTGGGCGTACTCATAACCCAACCGGTGGGTGCGCTGGTGGCGTTGAAGCTCACTCACACTCCTTTCAGCGTTTCCTCGGTCCTGGGTCTTATGGCGTTGCTGGGGGTTTCCGTGGAAACCGCCGTCATTCTCGTTTCCTACATAAACAAGTTGCGCCAGGAGGGAATGGGCATTCGCGCGGCCACACGGGAAGCTTCGCTGCTTCGACTCCGTCCCATCATGATGACGGCCCTGGTAGCTTGTCTCGGACTGCTGCCGGCCGCCCTTTCCACCGGCATTGGATCAGATACGCAAAGGCCGTTCGCCATCGTCATTGTGGCGGGCCTGATCTCCAGGCTCTTCATCGGCTTCTTCGTCAACCCCGTGCTGTACGAGATGGTTGCCCGTGAGGGCGACGTTCTGCAGGTATAGAGCGAAGGGGACATTTCTCCACAACTGCCACTATAACGATTTCTAGAAGCCCGGCTGAGCCGTGATTCCTTTTGATTCCACGCACTCATATGCGCGGCCGGCTGCGAGGCCCTTGTATTCTTCTGTTCTTCCGCTGGGCCATTGGATTACCAGACGATCGATCTTGTCCCGCTTCCCCAGCCCGAAGGTTACGGGCAGTTCCGATTGCGACAGATAACTGGACCCGCCCTTGACCAGGCGCGATTGGCTCGCTGTTCCATTCGATGTCCCGTGAAAGATTTTCAGCACCGCCCCGATGGCATCGCGATTGGACATCGTCCCGACCAGGCGAATCCGGATGCTCCGGTTCCCGGCAGTCTGGTCGGTGCGGTAGAGATAAGCTGGGCCGTTGTTGGTGGTGATCAGCAGGTCAAGATCGCCGTCCCGATCGAAGTCGCCGTAGGCCAAACCTCGTCCGACCTTGGGCTGACTAAAGCCGCCACCGATCTTTTCGGCCACGTCGAGAAACGTTCCCTTCCCGCTGTTCAGAAAAAGTTGCGGTGGCTGCGCGTAACCGACGCCGCTGACATTGCGCACCGTGTCGTCGATGTGCCCGTTCACAACTGCCAGATCGAGTGTGCCATCCAGATCGGTATCGAGAAACACGCATCCGAATCCCAATTTATCCTTCGACGCCAGCCCCACTCCGCTCTGCATGGCCACATCCGCATAATTCCCGCCATCGGAAAGCCGATAGAGCCCCGTCATCTCGTTATCGAAATTCGTGATGGCCACGCCCGAGCCTCCCGAATTGTCGAAGTCGGCCACGTCCACGCCCATTCCGGCGCGGGCCCTGCCCTCTGCGGAAAAGGCGATGCCGGCATCCACGGCCACGTCTTTAAACGTACCGTTGCGCTGATTCCGATAAAGCTTATTGGGCTGCGTATCATTGGTCACCAGCAAATCGGGCCAGCCATCGCGATCGTAGTCGAGCATGGCCACGCCCAGGGACTTCGAGCTGCTGTCGAAAATTCCGCTTGTGGCCGTGACATCCTCAAAGGTTCCATTGCCGCGATTGCGGAACAGCCAGCAGGTCTCTCCGCGGTAGGCTTCGGGCGTGCAATAAGACTTGTGCTTGCCGTCGAAGCTGCAAAACACATCGTGCTCGGGAGACCACTTGACGTAGTTGCAGACGAACAGATCCAGCAGTCCGTCGCGGTCGAAATCAAACCATAAAGCGGACGCGCTCAGAGCCTGCCGGCCCCCTAGCCCGCTCGACTTGGTCACATCGACGAAGGTGCCCTTGCCGGTGTTCTTGAACAGCCGGTTCTGGCCGACGCAGGTAATCAGGATGTCAGGATAGCCGTCGTTGTCGTAATCTCCGATCGCAACCCCCATGCCGTACATCTCGACGTCGAGCCCAGCGCTGTGGGTCACGTCGGAAAACGTGCCGTTACGATTGTTGCGATAGAGCTTCAGCGTGCTGGGCTCCGATTTCTGCTCCCGTTTGTGTCCGGGCCAATCGAGGCCGTTCACCAGCAGAATGTCCTGCCAGCCGTCGCGGTCGTAGTCGAGGAATGCACAACCGGCGCCGAGTGTTTCCGGCAGCAGTTTCCCGCCGTAGGCGCCGCTGTTGTGACGGAACCGAATTCCAGACTGGGCCGTCACGTCCACCAGCCGGAAACCGGGATCAGGCGAGGGAGAAGCTGCGAACGCATCCAATCGCAAGCCTGATGTCGATGCCAAGCCTGCCATTCCCCAGAGGAACGACCGGCGGTTCACCGCAGGGCGGTTCACGGAAGATCAACCAGCCCGTTGCGGATCGCGTAGACGACCAACTCGGCGGCCTTGTGGATTCCCAAAGCGTCCATCATGTTGGCACGATGGACAGCGACTGTGTTGGCGCTGAGGTCGAGCGCGAACGCAATCTCCTTGTTGGACTTACCGTCCACGATCATCTGCAGGACTTCGAGTTCGCGTGGGGTGAGCGCCGCGTGGCGCTTGCCTTTGAGCACTTCCGGGCGCTTGAGCTGGGAATCGAGCACAGTTTCGCCGTTCGCCACTCGCCGGATGGCAGCACCCAACTCCAGGTCCACTGCGTTTTTCAGGACATACCCGCGCGCGCCGGCCTCGAGCGCCTGGCGCACCAGAGTCTCCTCGGGATGCATGCTGAGCATGAGCACCAAAGCCTGCGGGTGCTTTCCAATAATCTGCCGCGTGGCCTCCAAGCCGTTCATCCCGGGCATGGCGCAATCCATGACAATCACTTTCGGGCGAAGCTCATCCGCGAGTTTGATTGCTTCAAGGCCGTCGCCCGCCTCGCCGGCAACTGTAATATCCGGTTCATCCTCCAGAATGCGCCGGAATCCTCGCCGCACCAGGGTATGGTCGTCAACCAGCAAAACTGAAATTTTACCCGGCATACGAATCAAGCTTCTCCCTTGGGACTCTCAATCGAACTAACGTTCCGCCTTGCGCGGGCCGCGCAAATTCAACCGTGCCGCCCAGCAACTCCGCGCGTTCCCGCATCGCCACCAGGCCAATTCCCTGTTTTGCGGCTTGCACGTCAAAGCCCCTGCCGTGATCTTCCACCTCGACTTCCAAAGCTTGCGGCAGAAATCGGAGACGCACCCAGCATTCTTTCGCTCCCGAATGCCTGGTCAAGTTATTCAAGGCTTCCTGCACCACGCGATACACATGAATGGCAGCGTTGCCGTCTACG
>JADGNP010000477.1 GCA_017883425.1 Candidatus Sulfotelmatobacter sp.
AGCGGTTTGGAAGCCTTAATTTAACTCTTTCCCATTATATTTTGGCACAGTTCCGCGGAGTGTCAGTGATGGCCATCACACAGCGTTTGTGATGAATTCCTTTGACTGGGCGGTTGCGGTGGAATCCCACTCATCGCAAAGTGCGCGATGAGTGGGGCACCCGGCACCCGGCAGCGATTACCATTCGGCTCTAAACTGTTCCTGGCGCTGTCGATAATATTGCGCTACCTGTTGCGGCGCTCGATCGGGACAATTGAGGCGATAAGATCCGCACGATCGCCCAGGGCGGCAGAGACATCGCGCAGAACCGCCTCAATACGAACAACTTCAGGCCGGGGTCTCAGTGCTCACCCCCAGACCCGGGCGTTTGTGTGTGCGCTCACTTGCGGTCGCCTTCGGGCGCGCTGGCCGGAGATTTCGCGGCCTGGGCGACGTAGCTCATCAGTGTCACCATTTGCGGCATCGTGACTTCGAGGTTGAGGTCCCTGCCTCGGGGGCCTCCAATCTTTTTGAGATCTCTCGCACAATGAAGCCTCTGACTGATGTAGGTCGGATCAGGAAAGCGAATTATGACGGGAGTCTCTACGCGCAAGACCTCGCCCGCCGGCAACGAAAATTTTTGCTTCTTCTTGCGTTCGCCCAGTTCCTCAAAATCAAAGGTGCCCTTCGACAGCACGATTTTAGCGTCCACGAGTTGCCCGCCTGCCAATAAGTAGTACTTCACCGGCAACTCCAGCGGGGACGCGAGTTGCAGAGGCGTATCAGCCGCTACGGACGCAAGGTACCGAGGCGCTTTTGCGTCATCGAAGGGCTCGAATCGCTTCACCACTCCCGCATCATCAAATTCCACCAGCAGGTTGCCGCTCTTCCATACCCTTCCCGCGGCACTGGGAAACCGGGGATCCGGATAGACCGCCCATGCAGCCCAGGTCGAGGACGACCAGCGGCCCACGAAGAAGTGGTCGCCCTGATAGCCTGTGTCAATCGGCTTGAGCTTTTCTTTCACTTCTGCGCGCGTGGTCTGGCCAGGATGGAGAAACGATAAATCGATGTTCTGTAACTCGGTTCCTTCGGGCGTGCGCGTGCGCTTGTGCAAGGGCGTGGCGCCAATGCATCCAAGCAGGGTCGCACAGAGCGCCAAAGCGATCCCCGCCTGTAACTGCTGCCGTGCGCAAGTGTGCCGATTCCCGGGCCTCATCGTCATCCGGAATTTCCTTTTTGGGCCTTTACCCAGTCTGACAATTCGCGGGTTCGCCTCAGGGGGTGATGCGTCTCAACTGATGGGAACTGCTCTTCGGAGAGGCGAGAGAATGTACGGCCCGATTGTACGACTGTTTGACTGGGGCGGCGAAGAAATAATGCCCGCAGACAGGCTTTGCCTATGTGCATAAACTCGCACACGGGCCAGGCATGGTTGATGATAAATCCCGATTACGCTCAAAATCCCCCCTTCAAAATCGCGGAGGGGGCGAACAAACGGCGCAAGCTGGTGAGAACGCCTGATAGCGTCAGTTGACTCTCCGCCCGGCTGTGCTACCGAGCCACTGCGTGAGCGTCTTCCAAACGAATTGCGCTGTTGGCTCCTGACCCAACTGGCATAGATTTGATGTCTATGATTCCCTGTTTGTTGAACGTAACCGCCGCAAAAGGTACCTGTTGTCCTAGACCTTTGCCTTGTTGATCGAGTCGGAGTAGCGTAAACGCAAACGGATAACCCCTGTGGCCAATAAAGACCATTCCACCAACGTCTCCGGTGACCCGGTCAGCGGCGTCCGCGATAATGAACACTGACCGCGTTCCATTCTGCGATGTTGAACGCACCAGCCTGATGGCGTAGGACTCGTCGTGTATGAAGTAGCGTCCTTTTTCAAGCTTTCGCAGGTCACGCTCAACGTCGTCCTTGCCTCCTTTGGCGTAGGTCTTTGCAAGTTCTTGGACGTCTTGATCGGTTGAGAATTCTTCGATTTCGAATCTCAGTATTTCACCGCCGGGGATCCTCGCTTCAAAAGTTTCGATGATCGGCTTGTCCGCCAATCGCTGGTCTGTAGCGAGAAGTCGACCCAACAATACGTGGCCTTCAGCAAGATTAGGATCCGCGTTCACTGCGGCCTGCGCTTGTGTCCGCGCTTCGTCTAACCGCTGGGCGGCTACCAGCGCCAGAGCATAGTTATAAAGATAGGGTCCATAGTCCGGACGAAGATGCGTTGCTTTTTGGAAGCTATAGAGAGCCATAGACATTTCATTCTTCCCTGCCAGCAACCGCCCCATCAGATCGTAAGCAGCCGCGTTGTACGGATCAATGCTTAGTGCGCGTTTCAACGCTGTTTCGGCAGGTTCCATCTGCGCTTCGCGGACAAAGAGGGTGGCAAGGTTCAGGTCGCCCTCCGGCAAATCTGGATCTAGCGCAAGCGCTTTCTGAAGTTTCTCGATTGCGCGATCGGTTCGCCCAAGGTCGGCCTCAAGCATCGCGTATTGATTCCACGTGCTACCGTCGAGAGGTGCCAAGTCTAGCGCCCGCTTCAATATCTGCTCGCTTCGTGAGACATTCCCCGATGTTTTCAAACTAGCGGCAAAGGACCGTAATGCTGTCACAGATTTTGGATTGATCCGAACTGCCTGTTCAAACGCTCCAACGGCCGCTTTCGAATTTCCGCTGTTTTTCCAGGCATCCCCAAGTGCGATGTAAAACTCCTCCTCGCGAGGAGGATGTTGGTTCATTTCTCGGGCCAGGTCGGCTACTCCTTTCTTCAGATTATTCTGACGAGCCACTTGCGCTACAGCAAGGTATCGGCTGTTTTCGCTCGTTTTCGGCAGGGGCGACGGATAATACGGGACCACTTCTCCGTGGTATTCCTCTGCATCAGTCAAATGACGTTCCTGAAGCTCTGCCTGAAGATCACGCATTGGGACCTTACGCTGAATGAAATGGTCCGTGATAAGTGCGTGAACTACATCCTCAGTTCTCCTTTTTGGCATGTGGCACGAAACGCAGTCAGCTGCATCCGGGTGCTTGCCCTGGGCAACCAAGGTGCTAATGACGGGTTCATGACAATGACGGCATTGTCCGGAATAGTAGCTTGTCGCTTCCTCGCCCGCGGGGAGCTTGCGATGTGGATCATGGCAGGACAGGCATGTCAGCGCGCCCTTGCTCTCTAGAAAGCAACGAGATTTCCGAAGTCGATATGCAACACTCACGAATTGAAATTTGTCATCGTATCCGGTGTTAGGGGCGTGATCGAAGTACAGGACATAGTCCTCAAGGGGTTGCCCTGGGATGTAGGAAAATATCCCGCGATTGAATCGTCTCACTAAAGCTGGGAGGCGGCCGCTCGTCGGCTCCAGGTGGCATTGCATACAGAGTTCCATCTGGAGCTTTGAACTTAGCCGTGCAGGATTCACAATTCTGCTACTGATGTCCGAAAACTCAGCGCCTGCCTGGGCTGCTCGAATATGTTGGCCGCCCGGACCATGACATCGTTGACAATCAATCCCTTCAGGAAGGTCCCCAGTAAAGGCAGCGCCCGGAACATCGCTTCCGGAGGGCACTTGAGGATATGCATCGTGACAAAATACGCATCCATACGAAATTAATCGCCGGGTCTCCGGGTGACGGGAATCGAATCCTGGACTCATGCCCCAATATCCACCTCGTTCCGTATACCAACCCAGAGGAAGTTCGATCAACGTTCCTCGTGTGGTACGGTGCAGGTAGGCCCTCGAGTGGTCGCCTGCACCTATCACGTAGTCAATTTTCATCTCTTCGACGTTCGTCTCTTTTCCGTCGAAGCCGATTTGCCACCGTCTCTGGTAATAGGCCTGGTCGCGAAAAATCATCGAAAAGTGCGTGTCAGACAAGGAGTGGTAGAACTGCGTGTTCCCTTTATAGTCTTCGATTGTGTTCGCAGGAGCGGGCTTAAACAGGGATTTGGCCATTCCCGTCTGCCGATAGTTTTCATAGATTTGACGATGGCAAAACGCGCAAAGCCGGGAGTCGACGTATTCATTTACTGGGGTACTCTTAGGTGGGGTGACGCCTGCGACTGGTATCCCGGTTTTTCCCCAGGTACCCACAATGAGTCCACCCACGCAGAAAATGAGCCCAACCACGCAGCAGAGGCTGAACCAGCACTGAGACTTCATATCGGGTCCTTGCACTACTCGTTCCCAGATGGCGACTCCGCGTTTTCGGGCATCTCGCCGGTAAGAGACCCGAGGAACTTGATCAAATCTGCGGGAGCTTTGAGCGTCTTCAAACTCCCGGTAATACATGTAAGCTACATCATCACTACATTGCAGATGCTCGGTGTTTTGAAACACTTCATGCTCAAGAATTCTAATGCCGATTGTTGATAAATCGCGATTACACTCATTAACCCTAGCCGCACCCTCCAACGCACTCCCCACCCAACCCGCGCAGGCCGGGGCCGGGCTGGGCCAGGGGAGATGCCGA
>JADGNP010000076.1 GCA_017883425.1 Candidatus Sulfotelmatobacter sp.
AGTAAAAGACCGCATCGCGGCCGCGGTGAATCAGGTACGTCATCAGGCTAGCCAGCCCGATTTGCAGCGGCGTGATCTGCTCACCGCAGACGACGCTGCCTGCTCGATGGCGCAGGCCGACAAGCTCGGAACCTCCCCAGTGCGCAAGCTCGCCGAACGCTTTACCGTTCTCACTTACACCAGCTTGCGTCCGGAAACGCTGCCCACCGGAGCGTCCCATGCCATCGCTAGCCGCAACCTGCACAACTTCTCGGTCGGTGCCTGCTATGGCAGGACCGACACGTACCCCACCGGAGTGTACTGGGTGGTCTTGTCGCTGGAGTGAGACCAGCATGCAGGAGCATGGCGACTTGCGTCGCCATGCCCAGGCCAGGTCCAAGGCATACCGTGCTGCGGTGACCGCATCTACTGCACGACCTGAGTCACCGACGCCGAACTCCCCTTGATATTTGAATCTCCGTTGTAGGTCACTTTGACCACAGTCGAGCCTGCGGGCAGAGACGAGGTCGTGAATGTCGCTTTGCCGCTGCTGAGCTGGACCGTCCCTAACACCGTCGTTCCGGCCTTGAAAGTTACAGGACCGGTCGGCATGACCGTCGACGACGTGATCTTCGCCGTGAAGGTAACCGCCTGACCCAGAGTGGACGGATTCAGTGACGAAGTGATCGTGGCCGCGCTCGTAGTTTGCTTGACCACCTGGTTCAGGACGGCGGACGTGCTGCCGAGGTTGTTCGCATCGCCCTTGTATACAGCCGTCAGCGGGTAGGAAGCCGCATTGAGATTTGATCGGGTCAACGTAGCCACCCCGCTGCTGTTAAGCGTCGCCGAACCGATGCTGTAGGTCTCCGTGAAGTACTGCCATGTGAACGATACGGTCCCGGTGGGCGGGATGGGGCCGGAGGTCGCAACGGTCGCTGTCCAGGTGACCCGCTGCCCGTAGATCGACGGATTCAGGCTAGAAGCCAGCGTGGTCGAGGTCGTGGACTTGGTAGTGGAATTCACCACTTGCCGGAGCCCCGGCGAAGTGCTGGCAGCGAACGTGGAGTCGCCGGGATAGCTTGCCGTGATCGTGAAAATTCCGGCGGGCAGCGAAGAAGTGGTCAGCGCGGCCGCGCCTGCGCTCAACGGAGCCGTGCCGAGAACCGCCGAACCGTTGTAGAAAGTGATGCTCTCTCCGTTCGGCGGGATTCCACCTGAGGAGGTCACAGTGGCCGTAAAGGTAACGGCCTGGCCGATGAAAGAGGGATTCAGCGACGACACTAGCGTGGTCGTTGTAGGCGACTCCTGGGGGCCGGTGTTGTTCAACAACACGCCTACTGAACCCATGGTGCCTGTCCAGAAGCTACAGCTAGCGTTGCACGGACTGGCCACGAGCACATCGGGGCGGCCATCACCGTTTACGTCGCCAACTGCAACCCAGCCAGACAAATACCCGCCCGAATTGAAGGTCATTACCGGCTGGAAGGTGCCGTTGCCATTGCCCAGCAGTACACCCACCACTCCTTCGTTCTGGCAAGTGCTCGTGCTTGTGCACCCGCTTGCCACCACCACGTCAGGCTTGCCGTCGCCATTTACGTCCGACACTGCCGCAGCCGTGAACCAATAGGTCGGAACTCCTCCCGCGTAGTACGACGTCGCCGACTGAAACGTACCGTCTCCGTTGCCCAAGAGCACGCCTACCTCTGCTCCCCCACCGCCCCCCGTTTTCTCGTTGTTCGCCGTCACCACGTCGAACTTGCCGTCACCATTCAGATCAGCAACCGATAGGGACATGGGATAGACCCCACCCGAAGCGTACTGCACGGGTGCGCGGAAAGTGCCGTCTCCATTACCCAGCATCACGGCCATCGCCCCCTGCCCGCAATTGCTGGCAACACACCCGTTGGCCACCAACAGATCGGGCCTTCCGTCGCCATTCACATCCGATATTGCGACGAATTCCGCAGACTGCCCACCCGAACTATAGGTCACCGGTTTCTGGAAGGTGCCATCGCCGTTGCCGAGAAGTACTGCTACCAAGCCATCACAATCGCCATCTGTGCAGGAAGCAACAATCACGTCCGGCTTGCCATCCGCATTCACATCGGCGACCGCCACGGAGCGGGCCTCGAACCCACCCGATGCATAGCCCACTGCTGTTTGGAACGTTCCGTCCCCGTTGCCCAGGAGGACACCCACGCTCCCGCTGCAAAAGGGCGGACGACACTCTTGAGCAACAATCACGTCGGGCTTGCCATCACCGTTCACATCAGCGATCGCGAGCCTCATCGTGTACTGACCGCCCGAGCCGTAAGTCATCGCGGGCTGGAAGGTTCCGTCGCCGTTGCTCAGCAGCACACCCACGGAACCACTGCAATAGCTGTCTATACATCCATTCGCCACAACCAGGTCGAGCTTGCCGTCGCCGTTGACATCCGCAACAGCCACGAAGATGGTCGCGTCCCCGCCCGGGTCGTAGGCAACCGTCGGTAGGAAAAGGGACGAGTCGGAAGAGTTGATGAGAGCATTCTGCCGTTTGGATTTGGCCCGTGCCGCACGCCGCTGACTTGCCTGCGGGCCTTGGGCAAGAACTGCTGGAGCAACCACAGCTGTTAGGACTGCGATAACTGCAAGAACCGCGATGAACCGGGCAACAACACGAAGAACCTCAACCGTAGGATTGCGCTTTGGAGCCATGGGAGACCTCCTTGTGCTGCGAGCCAGAAGCAGCGAGCGAATCGTCGGCTCGTGCTCGGGAGAAGGTTTACAGCTCAGTGATTCACTGCTCAGTGGAGACTGGGGAGTGTTGGATCGCTGCTGAAGGTATTTTCAGACACACCATACGCCGAAGTGGGAATTCTTCCGTGACGCCGGTCACAGGTGTTTGTGGCGAAGATCAATTCGACTGAAGATCAAGGCGACCGGGATTGGCTTGTCGGGATTCCTGTTCCCTGATCCTGTGCTACCCTTGCACTGCCCTCCGTCTGCGGTTCCACTCATGGGATCCACGGCACAAGTCCGCTTGCCCCAGACCCACATGAACAGCGTTCGCATCGGTACGGCTGGCTGGTCTTATAAAGACTGGGAAGGCGTCTTCTATCCTCCCGGAATGCAGCACCGCAAGCTGCATCCGCTCGAATATATGGCGCGCTTTTTCGATACCACTGAGATCAATACGTCGTTTTACGGGCCCATCAAGGCACAACTGGCCAAACTCTGGTGCCGCAAGGTCGCGGCGGTGAATCCGCGCTTCCTGTTTACTGCCAAGCTGTACCGTGCCTTCACCCACTCGCCGATCGCAGTGATGGGACCAACGTCCGCCGCTACGATACGACCGACCGACGAAGACGAAGCCCGCACCCGCGAAGGTCTCGACGTTCTCGCCAACGAGGGGCGCCTGGGTGCCCTGCTGATTCAGTTTCCCCTGTCGTTCAAGAACACTTCGCTGAACCGCGAATATCTCGACCGCCTGCTGCGGCAGTTCATTGAATATCCGCGCGTGGTGGAAGTGCGCGACTCGAGTTGGGACAATGCCGAAACCCTGGCGGCTTTCGCGCACCAGAATGTCGCCTTCTGCAATATCGATCAACCGGTCCTCGGACGGTCGCTCGCCCCCACCGAACACGTCACCGCGCCCATCGCCTACGTGCGCCTGCACGGGCGCAACTACGATCAGTGGTTCGATTCCGATAACCGCAACGACCGCTACAACTACCTCTATAACGAGAAGGAACTGGAGAGTTGGAAGGAACGAATCGAAAACGTCGCCGGGAAAGCGGAGACGACCTACGTGATTACGAATAACCACTTCGAGAGCAAGGCCGGCGTGAATGCGCTGGAATTGAAAGCGATGGTGACCGGTAAGCGCGTGCCTGCGCCGCCCACGCTGGTGCAGAAATATCCGGAGTTGAGAAGGTTCGCCGATCCCGCCGAGGACTGGGGCGAGCCACCGAGCCCGCAACTGCCGCTGCTGGTATGAGTCGCACCGCGCCGTTCTTTCGTTCTGTGCGGAGGTTCTCTGCGTTCTCTGAATGTGGATGGGGAAGAATGGAATTGGAAACGAACGAAACTCGAGATGTGGATCGTGCGTAGCGTGCCGCCAGCGCCAGGCGGACCGATTGCCGACCACTAACCACTGTTCCTACGCTCCTACCGCCGCATGGTCGGCCATCCGCCGCTTGTTGTAGCGCAGCGCAACATTCATGAAGACATGGCCGAGGGAGGTTTCGAAGCTGATCATCAACGCTTCCGTGTCTTCGCTGGTCTTGTCTCCCTCCTGAGCGGTGAGGAGGAGCGGGGGATGTACGCGGAAATGGAAGCCTTGGTCGTTCAGCGCGGAGATGGCGTTGCCCACGACCTGGTTGGCGAGTTCGAAGATGGTTTCCTTGATCAGCGCGTCCGACTCGGGCAGTTCGGCACCAGCGTAGTGGCTGGCCACCCGCACCGCCGTCTGCGGATCGAGATCGAGTATGATCCGGCCCTCGATGTCACCGGTCAGCGCGACCATGCCCGCCACGCCTTTGCGGTGGTAGGCTTCCTCTTCCATGGTGAGGTTTCCCACCTTGGTGGTGCCCTGCAAACCTTGCGACAACACGGCGTCCGCCGCGTTGATGAAAGGCTGGATCAGTTCCATCTTCATCGAGTTAGACTCCCGCTCCGGCCGCGTTCGCCACGGCGCCGTCTTCACCCAGAACGTACTTGATCACTTCGTACAGCACTTCCGGCTTTACCGGCTTCTGCACGAAATGGCGTGCGCCCCGTTGCAGCGCTGCGACGATGTTTTCCTGGTAGCCGACCGACGACACCATCACAATGCGCGCTTCCGGGTGTTGTTGAACGATCCGTTCGGCTGCTTCGATTCCTTCCATCTGCGGCATGGTGATATCCATGAGCACGATGTCAGGATGCGTGCGGTCGAACTCGCTGATAGCGGTCAAGCCGTCCCCGGCCTCAGCCGCCACCTGCCCGCCGAACGTTTCGATCATGCGGGCCAGATTCTTGCGGGCAAACACCGAGTCGTCCACGATCAAGTAGCGGACCGGCTGCCCGTCCTTGCTGCGTTTCACGGGTGCAAACTGCTCCATACAGACCTCCCCTTGCTACTGCATATCATGCCCGGCTCGTCCCGCACCAGATCACTCTGGTCACGGGTACTGGCCGTGCCCGATCTTAGTTTCCGGCGCGTACTGCCCGGCCGGTGGTTCCGCTGTCGGATCCCGCGCCCCGTCCGCAAATCGCCTGCAGCGTCGCCGCCATTACATCCAGGCCGACCACGCGGACGGCGTATCCTCGTTCGATCGCCGCTTTGGGCATGCCGTACACCACGCAGGACTCTTCGCTCTGCGCAATGGTCATGCCCCCTTCTTTCTTGACCGCTCCCAAGCCTTCGGCGCCGTCGTCTCCCATGCCAGTCATCAGCACACCGACCGCCTTTGTCTTGAATTCGTCGGCCGCGCTGCGCAACAACACATCCGCACTGGGACGGTGCCCGTTTACCCGCGGCTCATCACAGAGCACCACGATGTCCCCGAGAGGCAGCCGTTTCACTTTCATGTGGCGGCTTCCGGGACAGATCAGCACCCGTCCCGGCTGCAGCAAGTCTCCCGACTGCGCTTCTTTCACCCGCAACGGGCACACTTCGTTGAGCCGGCGAGCGAACATGTCGGTGAATCCCTCCGGCATGTGCTGCACCACGGCAATCGTTCCCGGAAAATCTCCCGGCAATTGCGACAGCACGTATTCCAGCGCCTGGGGGCCTCCCGTGGAGACTCCGACGGCGACTACCTTATTCGGAGATGCGGACGAAACCGGCGCTTTCTCGGGCTTGGGAGGAACTCCGGGCAGCATCCGCGGCTTCAGCTTGCACTCGGCTGCCGCCTTCACCTTGGCGATCAGTTCCCGGGCGGTCTCCCCCATGTGCGCCGTGGCGTCTTTGGGCTTGGTGACGAAGTCGAATGCACCCAGCCCCAGCGCTCTCATCGTGACCGACGCACCTTCGGTGCTGTGGGAACTGACCACGATCACCGGCACCCGCTGCCGCCGCATAATCTCTTTCAGTGTGTCGATGCCGTTCATGCCCGGCATTTCGAGGTCCAGCGTGATTACGTTGGGCTTCAACTCTTCGATTTTCTTCAGACAGAAGTTGCCATCCATCGCGGTTCCGACCACCTCGATGGATTCGTCGGCAGCCAGCATCTGCGGAATCAACTTGCGCATCAGCGCCGAGTCGTCGACCACGAGCACGCGCACCAGACTCTGCTTCATGCCTGGCCTCCCACGGTCGGGGTCAGCGCCAGCCGCATGCGGTCCGTGTGCGACAACAACAAGCCCGAATTAGACTGTCCGGTTTCCTGGGGACGCCACCGGGCAACGTGCTCCACCACGGCGGGCAGGTTGAGAATCAGCACCACACGCCCGTCGCCCAGAATGGAGGCGCCGGAAACCAGATCGGTCTGGAATGTGTGGTCGTCCAGCGCTTTGATCACCAATTCCTCTTCGCCTTCCAACGCATCGACAATCAGGCCGTATTTCCTCTCTCCTACCGTAATGATGAGCACAAAGAGTTTGGATTTTCGATCTCCGTCGGCCACCGGACGGCCCAGTCGCAGCAGGGGCAGGACCTGGTTGCGCAGCTGCAGAACCTCGTAGTTGTCGACCTGATGCACTTCCGTTTCGAACGTGCGCGCAATCTCCAGCACCGCGTTCAGCGGAATGGCATACAACCGCTGCTCGACCCAGAACAGCAGGGCCTTGATGATGGCTAAGGTCAGCGGCAGCTTCAGGCGGAACGTTGTGCCTTGCCCGGGATGCGTCTCCACGCTGATCGACGCCTTCAACCGGTGCAGCACACTCTGCACCACGTCCATGCCAACGCCCCGCCCGGAGACTTCGGTGACCTGCTCGGCGGTGCTGAAGCCGGGCCGGAAAATGAAGTCGAGGACTTCTACTTCGCTCAGCCGCGCGGCTTCCTCGGGGGTTGTCATGCCCATTTCGATGGCCTTGGCGCGAATCTTGTGGGCGTCGATGCCACGGCCGTCGTCGATGACTTCGACGACCACCTGGTTGCCATGGTGATACGCGTTCAGCCGTACCACCCCTTGCGGATGCTTGCCCAGTTTGCTGCGCTCTTCGGCAGGCTCAATGCCGTGGCTCACCGCGTTGCGCACCAGATGGGTAAGGGGCTCGGCGATGGCGTCGAGGATTCCCTTGTCGAGATCGGTGTCCTGCCCGCTGATGTCCAGTTCCACTTCGCGTCCGCATTGCCGCGACACATCGCGCACCATGCGCGGAAACCGCCGGAACAACTGGTCGACGGGCACCATGCGGATTTTCATGACCGAGCGCTGCAGATCGTTCAGCACTCGCGCCTGGAAGGCCATGGCGTCGGCAAACTTGCCGCGCAACAGCTCTTTCGGATAGCGCTTGGAGAACTCGCTCAGCGCCTGCTGCAACATCGATTTGCCGATAATCAGTTCGCCCACCAGGTTGAGCACGTTGTCGATTCGGCTGGCTTCCACGCGCAGCAGGTTCTCCTGCGTGGCGGCAACTATCCCGGACCCCGGGCCGGCAGCAGCGGGAGCCTCCGGCGTGCTCGCCTCAGCCTCGAGCAGCGTCGCGTCCGCGGCGGCTTCTGACGCAGGATCGGGTTTGTCCGCGGCGGTTTGTGGAGCGAGGTTCGGCTCCAGCATCAACTCAATCGCTACTTCTTCAGAGATGGTTGGGATGCGTCCCTTGGCCGTGATCTGCTCGACTGTCTGCGCGCTGGCCAGTGCGAACTCGACGTGCTTTGACGCGGCCGGCGACTTCGCATCGGGGTGCACCGCAACCACCTGACCTACGGCGCCCAGAGCGTTGTGAATCAACTGGCGCCCGGCAATGGGCATGGCGCAGTGCGGATCAATCTTGACCACCACGTGATATACCGCCAGACCGCTCGCCTGGGCCTTGGTCATGGCCAGCTTTTCGTACTCGGTCCAGAGCGCGGCCGTCTTGGCAGCAGCCCGGCCTGCCGGAATTTTTGCGGCGGACGTCTTGCCCGCGGTTTTCTTCGTACGCCGGGTTTTTCCGGAGGCCGGAGCGGCGGTCAGGTCCTGGATCTTCTTGCTCAGACTTCTGGTGGAGGGCAGCTTGCTGCCGTCGCGGTACGCCGCAATCATCGCCGTAAATACGTCGGCGGCGGCAAAGGCAATCTCCGCCACGGCCGCCTGGGTCGCCGAGCCCTCCAGCGACAGGGCATCCTCGAATTGGTGCGACAGTTCGCTTAACTCGCGCAGCCCACAGGCCGCCGCGTCGCCTTTCAAGGTGTGCACCGTGCGCCGGATGCCGCGCACGATTTCCTCGTCGCCGGGCTTTTTTTCCAGCTTCAGCGCTTCTTCGTTCAGCGCCTGCAGCAGTTCCTGCGAGGTCTCAAAGAAGAGCTCCCGCAGTTCGAGGCCGCGCTCATCGGGGGAATTCGTCATGCGTTAATCCCTCACCTCAAGCCGCTGGTACGCCGTTCCGCTGTCCTTATGCAGCATCTGAAACTTCTTGGTGAGTCCCAGAAGACTCTCCGCATGTCCTACGAACAGATAGCCGCCGGCGTTCAAGCAGCGGTAGAACTTCTCGATCAGGCGCTTCTGCTCGGCCTCATCGAAGTACATCATCACGTTGCGGCAGAAGATCACGTCGTTGCGCTGCGGCAGGTACTCGGTCTTCAGATTGTGAAAGTCGAAGTGGACCATCTCTTTGAGCGGCTTCTTGATGGCATAGCGTTCGCCCACTTTGTCGAAGTAGCGCAGGCGGTAGCCGTAATCGACCATCGACATCTGGTTCTCGCTGTAGCTGCCTTCCTGCCCGTGCCGCAAGACGGAGTAGGCGATGTCGCTGGCCAGGACTTCCACCCGCCACGGGGGCGGCACCAGCGGTTTGGGCAGCGGCAATTCCACGGGCAGCGGATTGCGCAGGTAGTAGTACGCCAGCGCGTCGGTGACCAGCATGGCCAGCGTGTAGGCTTCCTGTCCGGTGGAACAACCCGCGCTCCAGATCCGGATCGAGTACTCGCGCCGCGAACTCTTGTGCTTGAACAGCTCTTCCAGCACGGTCTTCTGAAATAAATCCAGTTGGGCCTTGTGGCGGAAGAAGCTGGTCTCGTTGACCGTGAGGTTCTCCAGCAGCTTGGCCAGTTCGTCCTTGCCCTGGTGGCTGGTCAGCAGCCGGTAGTAGGCATAGAAGGAGTCGACGCGGCACTCCTTCAGCCGGCGCAGCAGCCGGTCCTGGAGAAAGTGGGTGCGGCGCTCGTCGAAGTGCATGCCGCACTCCTGGTAGACGAGCGCCTGCAACAGCTTCAATTCCGCTTCCGTCAGTATGGGAGCAGGTGCCGCTCCGGATGTACTCATGCGTTTTCTCGTTCTCGCCGGACGCTCAATTTAAAAAACTGCAACGACGTCTGTCCCCTTCTCCGTTACCGTGCCGCGGCGCCCCGCGCCTCGGCCTTGGCCGCCGTCTTCTTTTCGCCCGTCTCACTCTTGACTTGCAGGCTGCCCGGAGCCAGCAGTTTGCTCATGTCGAGCAGCACCACCAGGCGTCCTGCGACCTTCGCGAGTCCCGTGACACAGTTCAGGCCGCCTTCCTGAAAGACGGCGGGCGGAGCTTCCACGGCGTCCGAGGGAATCTTCAATACTTCGGAGGCCGAATCCACGATCAGCCCCGCGAGTCTGCCCGCGTGCTCGACCACCAGAATGCGATTCTGCTTGCGCAGCGTGGCCTGCTTCTCTCCGAAACGCTTGCGCAGGTCCATCACGGAAACAATCTTGCCGCGCAGGTTGATCACGCCCTCCAGATAGTCGGGCGCGTCCGGCACGGCAGTGATCTCGGGTACCCGCACGATTTCGTGCAGGGAAGTGATGGGCACGCCGTAGGTCTCGCGGCCCACCTTGAAACCCACGATATGGAGTTCACGGCTCATGGTTTCAGGCTCCTCGGACCGCGGCCCTTAGAACTGCACTCCTGCCGCGGCACGTTTCGCGTTGCGGCCGGAACTCTCTCCCCCCAGTGGCGAATGAGAAGGCTCGGCCAGGGCAAAACGGTCGAGGAATTCCAGCAGGCCGCGCGACATCTTCGACATCTGCTCCGACGACGCCGCCAGCTCGGTCGAACCGGAAGTGGAGGACTGCACCAGTTCGCGCATCCGCTCCATGGCCTTGACCACGGCCTGCGCTCCGGAGGCCTGCTCCTCCACCGCCGAGTTGATTTCATGGGTGATTTCATTCAGCCGCGTGGTGGCGCGCGCGATCTGCGACGAGCCGTGCGACTGTTCGTTGGTGGCCGCGCCGATTTCCTGCGCGAACTTATAGACCTCGGTGACCACGTTGGAAATCTTGCGCAGCGCGGCGTTCAACTCGCCGCCCAGTTCCAGTCCCTCGTTCACGATGGTGGTGGAGCGATCCATGTTCTCGACCGCCTTGCGGGCTTCCTTCTGAATGCTCTGGATCAGTTCCGAGATTTCCTTGGTGGACTGCGCCGATTTCTCGGCCAGCTTGCGCACTTCGTCGGCGACCACCGCGAATCCCAGGCCATGTTCGCCGGCGCGGGCCGCTTCAATGGCGGCATTCAAGGCCAGCAGGTTGGTTTGCTCGGCCAGATCGTCGATGACCTCGATGATCTTGCCAATGTCATCGGCGCGCTGACCGAGGGCGCCGATGATTTCGCCCGAAGAGGTGATGGTGGTGTTGATGCGGTTCAGGCCGTCCGTGGCCTTCTCCATGGTGCCGATGCCGTTGTGGACTTCCTCGCGCGAACGGTTGGAGATGTCGAGCAGCACCTTGGCCGTGTCGGCCACGCGCTGAATCGAGGCCACCATCTGATCGATGGAGGCGGAAGTCTCGCTGACGCTCGAGGCCTGCACCTGCGTGCTCTTCACCATGTTCTGCACGTTGACGCTCATCTCGTGCATCGTGCTGGTGACCTCATCGATGGCGGAGGACGCCTGCAATCCGATCTTGGCGGCGTCGTCGGAAGCGCCGGCTACCTGGTTGGAGGCACTGGCCACCTGGGACGAGGCGTCGCGAACGCTGCGCACCAGCCCGGCCAGTCCTTCCACCATGCGGGAAAATGCGTTGCCCAGGGTGTCATGAGAAGACCGGGGCTTCACGTCCACCGACAGGTCGCCTCCGGCGATGGCTTCGGAAACGCCCGCCATCTCCTTGAGGTAGGTAACCATCTTGTGGAACGTTCGAGCCAGTTCGCCGATTTCGTCGTCGCGGGTCAGATCGATATTGTGTTCGAGGTCGCCAGTGTTGCCGATGCCGCGAGCCACATTCATCAGGTTGTTGAGCGGCTGGGTAATCGCCTTGGCGGTGCGGTAGGCGATCACGATTCCCAGAGACAGGGCCAGAACCGTGCTGAGAAACGATATGATAATCGTCGCCTTGGCCGCGGTCGCGTCCGACGCACTGCGCTCATCCACCAGTTTGTCGTTTTCGCTTTTGGCCACGTCGAGCGAGTCGGTCGAATTCTTGACCCAGGAAGAGGCGTCTTTCTGGAGGTAGTAGATCTGCAGTTCGGCCACGGTGGCGTTGCCGGAGTCCACATCTTTCCGTTTTTCAATCAGGGGCTGCGCGAACTCCTTGCCCCAGGACTGCTCCAGTTGCTGGACCTTGACCAGAGCGTTCTTGACCTGATCGGAGTTGGCCAGCGTCTTGCCCTGTTCCAGTTTCTCGTTCAGGGTGCGCAGACCCTCGTTCATGCGGTCGACTTCGCGGGTGTCACCGCTCAACAGGTAGTTGCTCAGGTACAGGCGGTTCTGCATCATCTGGAAACGGACAGCGTTGGTGGCGTCGGTCAGTTCCAGAGACGACGCGGCGGCGGCTTTGGCCGCGTGCTCCCGCTGCACTGCCGACCAGTTCACCAGGAACAGCACCAACACCATCGTCAGGATGATGCCGAAATTCGTGTACAACTTTTTCCCGATTGTCATGCCCGTCTCCTCCGCGGCCAGTCCGACTACCGCGGCTCAAACTTAAATTCGAGGACTCCCGAACTCTCTCCCCCTGAGGGTTCAAAACGCCATTTCTTGGCGGCATCCAGAGCGGCACCGGCCAGAACCGGGTGCCCGCCTACTACGCGGGCATCTTTCACCGTGCCATTGGGTGCGACCACAACCTCGATCTTGACCGTGCCCGCGATGTTCATCTTCCGCGCCAGTTCGGGATACCCGGGTTGCACCTTGCTCTTTGCCCGGCGAACAATCTCATCGTTCTGGGCCTGTTGCGCCCCCCCATGAATCGGACCCAGAGTCACTGCCAAGGTCAGGATCGCCAGCAGGGCCGTCGCAGTTCTTTGAGACACAATTCCTCCTTGCTTACAAGAAGCTGTTGACCCTAGGCGTGCAACGACCGGGCCACCTGAACCCTCTTGAAAAAACCAAAGTAATGACATGTATCTATAAGTAAATAAAATGCTTAGGCGGTCTCGAAGCGAGCGCCGAAATGACACTCCGAATTAGGGCTGTCTCATTCCAGCCGAATGACCTCTCGTTTCTCACTCTGAGACGAAATCTCACCTGCGTCTCGTCGTTTCACACCAAGGCACCCCTTCGCCCATTTCCCTTGACTCAATTTGAGATGACAGGTAGTTTCCCAATAGATTCAAGCACTTGTGAATCACGAACCCTATTCCTCCATTGGCGGCGCGGCACTAAGCATTTCTGGTGGCAGTCCTATCATTCCCCCGGAAAATAGTTTTGCCCCGGGGTCCGATGAGGGCTTCCAGAAGCTTCTCCTCCGTATTGCCGCCAAGGCGAGCGAGCGATCCGACGCCAGTGCCTTGATCCAGTTGTTCTGCCAGGCCACGCGCGAGTTCTTCCAAGTGTCCGGCGTCTATTTCTGGCGATGCGACTTCGCCGACGAACTGGTCGGAGCACAAGCCGAGGGAAAACTGGCGGAGCGCTTTGTCGGCATTCGCCTGCGTCCAGACCAGAGTGCGGTTACTTCTGAAGCGGTGCGGCAACGGCGCACAATCTTCGCCAATCACGTGAAGTCCGCGGCCTTCCCGGCAGCGACGGAATTTGAGGCGCGATCCCTGTTGGCGGCGCCTTTGATGGTTTTCAACGAAGTCATTGGCGCCGCCACGTTTCTGCACGATTCCAACGACGACTTCTTTAACCAAGATATTGCGGCCAAGGCCACGATCCTGGCCGGACAGCTGGGCAGCCTGCTGGAAGCATCCCGGCTGGGCGAGGCTTCGCGTGAGGAGCACCGCCGCGCTGAAATCCTGGCGGATGTCGCCCATGCCCTGCATGGAACGCCGGATGTCTCCGCCGTGATCGAGGCGCTGGCCGATCGGCTGCGTCTTCTTCTGCGCACCAAGCTGGTTTGCGTGTTGCTGCGCCGCGAGGGACCTTTTGAATTGAAGGCGGTCTCGGCGGAGACTCCGCAACTCGCGCATTCCGCCCGCGCCCGCCACGACCGGCAGACGCTCCGCTTCGCGGCGGATTTGGCGCAGCGGGCGGTGGCCGCCGGAGAGCCCATCACGCTTTCGATCGGCGCCGATGTGCACTCGCTGGGCAATCTGGTTTCTCCCGGAATGCTGATCGCCGCTCCGTTCCGCACCTCGCGCACCCAGGGCGCAATCCTTCTCTACCCGCGCCAGGACGGCGTTTTCACCGCGGAAGAAAAGGCGCTGGTGGCGGCGATTGCCGGTTTCGGCGCCGTCGCCGTGGCTCATGCGGAACTCCATGCCACCGCTCATGCCCAGGCGCACGAACTGCACCAGTTGCTCGAGATTTCCTCCGAGCTCAACTCCAGCAGCAATCTCGAACACTTTCTGCAGGCTTTTGTGGTGCGCGCTTCCGATTTCCTTGGTTTCGGGCGCTGCTTCATTGCGCTGCAGGAAGACGGCCGGCTCCAGATCCGCTACGCAGTCGAAAAAGGCGAAGCAAAGCGCGTGGACACGCCCTTCCCCGAAGGTGTGGCCACTCGTGCCCTGCGCGCCAAGGAAGTCTTCTGGACCGACGAGGCCAGCCGGACTCCGGGAGTCAACCTCGACGCTATCGCGAAATACAAGGTGCACCAGTTCCTCGCCGTGCCCCTGCTGGGCACCAGTGGGCGGATTTTGGGGATGTTCGGCGTTCTCGATCGTCTGGACGGCACCGGAATTTCGCAGGAGGACATTCGTCGCGCCCGAGCGCTGTCGAATCAGGCCGCCGTTGTGCTCGAAGTGGCCCGCAATCTGCATCTCTCGGAACAACACCGGCGCCGCGCCGAGGCTCTGATCGAACTGGCCCACGAAATGGGTGGCGCACTGCGCTTGCCCGAGTTCGCACGGCGGTTTGTCTGCCGGACTGCGGAACTCACTGGTAGCCGTGCCGGTTTGCTCGCCGTGCTGCAGGAGGGGCGCTGGCAAGTGGCCGCGTTGCACACCTCGGGTGAATCTTCCGCAGAGGTTTCTGACGCGCTCACGTCGCCCGCAGACCAAGGCCTCAAACCATTGCCGTCGGAGGACAATCGACGCATCCCGCCGGCCGAAAGTCCGCTGGAGAAGCGTCCTCCCGATCCCGTGCTGGATCACGGGTTGGATCGCCCGCTCGGGGCGGCTCTGGTCGACTTTGTGGCGCGCCACACCGAGACTGTCGTCTCCGGTTCCGCGGAACAGATACTGGGCTCGGAAGCTGCGTCCAGCCTACGCTGGGCGGATTGCACGCTGGTCAGACTGCCC
>JADGNP010000478.1 GCA_017883425.1 Candidatus Sulfotelmatobacter sp.
GCCTTTGGCTACGCATGACGCAACGGGACCGCGACGGTGCACACGCCGACTTGCACGTGAGTGTCATTTGGGCTGTTCCATCTCCGGCTCCTCACCTCCGCCACGCGCGGCTCGACATCCCAATCGCCGCGGTAGAGCGCCCGCATGCCGCCAGGCGTGCGACCTCCGCCCCTCGTGCTAGTCTGAGTTGATCATGCGCAGACGTGTGTTCCTCCGGATGGCGGCCGCAGCCGCCGTGGGGCCGGTGAGCGGTCTCGCCCAGCGCCGCGGCGCAACCGATGCCGTGACGCTCGACGCCGCGGCGCGTGCCTACCGCGTCCAGCCCGGCGGCAGCATCCAGGCGGCGCTCGAGGCGGCCGCGAAGGATCCGGCCAACAAGATCGTCTACGTCCACGCCGGGACCTATCGCCCGGCGGCGCACGGGCAGGCGCTGATCTGGTTCAACAGGCGGCACGACGGCATCACGCTCGAAGCGGTCGGCGAGGTGGTGCTGACCGCCGCCAATCCAGCGATCGCCGACAACAAGGCGCCAAGCTTCCCGGCGGTCGTCAATCACGTCGTCTATTTCGGCGACGGCGTATCGACGAAGACCGTGCTGCGCGGCTTCCGCGTCACCGGCGCGAACAACTACACCACCGGCACCGGCGAGCGCTCGCCAATCGAATCCGATGACCTGCGCAAGACGCCGTTCTTCTATCTCGATGGCGGCGGCATCAAGATCTATGCGCGCGCCTATCCGACCATCGAGCGCGTCGAGGTGGTCGGCAATTACACCAGCCCATGCGGCGCCGGTGTATCCGTGGAGCACCTCGGCCACCCGCTCGACGCCGCGGTGTTCCGCGACTGCATCTTCCGCGACAACCGCACGCAGGTCACCGGCGCGGCGTTCGACCTCCTGCACGGCAGCCGCGCCACGCTCGACAACTGCCTGTTCGTCGGCAACATCGCTAATCTCGGTGTGGACTACGTCGGCCTGCTGACCGGCGGCGAGTATCACCCGGAGCACGGCTCGGGTGCGATGACGGTGTTCGAGGGGTCCCGCGCGGAGGTCAGCCGCTGCACCTTCACCGGGAACTGGGCCGGCGTCGACGACAACGGCACCGGCAGCACTTACGTGAAGTCGATCTTCTGGAACAACACGTTGAAGGGCGGGATCGCGACCGGGGCGCGCTACGAGATCGACATCACCAGCGGCGGCGGCGTTCGGGAATCGTTCATCCACGGCGAGACGAACGACCTGCGGGGGACGATCGATCGAGCGGTGAACACTTTTGATCCGCCGGATCCGCGCTTCGACGCGCAGTTCGTGCCGCAGGCGCCGGAGTACGGGGCGGTGGGCTACCGGCCGGCGGCCGCGGCATCGCGCGGCCGCACCAGCCGGTAGCCGATCGTGACTACTGTTCGCGGACGCCGATTCGCGAATTGAGCATGAACGGAGCGGCGTTGGCGGCGGATCAGTTTGGTGATCGCGTGACAAGCCGGGCAAGCCTTCTTTGAACAGTAGGTGCCTGATGCAGAAGACCTTTGCAGCCGACCGTTGTCCGATCAGGTGTCCGATCAGGTTGTCCGATCAGGTTTGACAGGTTATGTAGCTTCTGTTACCATCTTTTGCCAGGGTGGTCCATGGGTAAACTCGCAACCCCTTTGTTTACAGTGGTTCCCGGCATGGACGAGTACGTGGAAGTACACCTATGACGACTACGCTCCTCCAAAGGCTCCGTAGTAATCAGCCCCATGTTCGATTGATCGTCGCCGCGCTGATACTCGCGTATCCCTCAGTGCGTGCCTTTCAGGCCCCATCGGGTACTGCATCACCGCCTGAAATCCGCTACCCTGCGAAGGACGTGGGAGTCGATTCGCTAGTACGCCGCGCCCAGGAACAGAAGCAGGCCGCAACCCAGTACTCCGTTGTTCACGATTTCCATTTCGAGGACAAACTTCCTGAAAGTGGCATCACGTTCCGGCAGCGAATTGTCGATGACTCCGGGCTGAATTACAAGCCGGTTCATTACGATCACGGCAACGGAATAGCCGTGGCGGATGTGGATGGCGACGGTCTTTATGACATCTACTTCGTGAACCAGGCGGGGCCGAGCGAGCTATGGAAAAACCTCGGCGGTGGCAAATTCCGCAAAATCGATAACCCTGCACTTGCCATCTCCGGGCGCATCGCAGTGGCCGCTTCGTTTGCCGATATCGATAACGATGGCGATGAAGACCTCTATGTCACCACAGTGCGGGGCGGCAACCTGTTATTCGAGAACGACGGTCACGGGAACTTCCGCGATATCACGCGCGAAGCCGGCCTTTTGCATTCAGCGCATTCCTCCGGCAGCGTGTTTTTCGACTACGACCACGATGGCAGGCTCGATCTTCTGGTATGCGACGTGGGGCAGTACACGTCGGAGAAGAAGGGCGCTCAGGGCCAGTTTGTAGGATTGCCGGACGCATTTTCCGGCCATATGTATCCGGAGCGATTCGAGCACCCAATCCTCTATCGCAATCTGGGCAACAATCGATTTAAGGATGTGACCGCGGCGGTGGGGCTCACGCCGCATGGATGGTGCGGAGATGCCGCCGTCGCGGATGTCAATGGCGATGGCTGGCCCGACGTCTACTTTTTGAATATGATGGGCGCGAGTCATTACTACGAGAACCAGGGCGGGAAGGGTTTTGTCGAGAAGACTAAAACCTATTTTCCGAAAACCTCCTGGGGCGCCATGGGGGTTAAGTTCTTCGATTACGATAATGATGGCCGCCTGGATTTGTTTGTGACCGATATGCATTCAGACATGCAGGAAAAGGTAGGGCCGGAGCTGGAACAAGAAAAGGCTCCGTCGCATGCCCCCGACAGCTTCCTCATGGGTCCGGCCTCCAGCTTCGTGTTTGGCAATTCGATGTATCACAACACGGGAAAGGGTCCGTTTGAAGAAGTTTCCGACGCCATGGGGGTCGAGAACTACTGGCCATGGGGACCGAGCGTCGGAGACATCAATGCGGATGGATGGGATGATATCTTCATTGCGTCGTCTATGAACTTCCCTTTTCGATATGGGATCAATTCCATGCTGCTCAACGACCACGGGAAAAAGTTTCTGGACGCCGAGTTCCAGTTGGGCATTGAGCCGCGCCGCGGGGGGCGAACACACACGCCGTTCTTCCAGTTGAACTGCTCCGCCATGCCTCCGGATCCGCAGGAGATCATGCACCGGATTTGCGCGAACCGTAAGGGCACGGTCACGGTTATGGCCCCGCTCGGGAGCCGCGCTGCCGTTTTGTTCGATCTGGATAACGACGGGGATTTGGATCTCGTGACCAACGATTTCAATTCGGAGCCTCAGATTCTGGTGAGCGATCTTGCGGCGCGCAGACCGATCCATTGGCTGAAAGTGCTGCTGACCGGAACCGCATCGAACCGCGACGGTTTGGGCGCCACGGTACGTGTGATCAGCGCAGCCGGCGCAAAATATTTCAAGTACAACGATGGCAAGTCCGGATATCTTTCGCAAAGTTCTCTGCCGCTCTACTTCGGGCTTGGTGACGAAAATGCGATTTCACGCGTCGAAATTCATTGGCCTTCCGGCCGCGACCAGGTTATTACACAAGGTCTGCGCGCGAACGAGATCCTGCGCGTGACGGAACCAAAGTAATGCGCGCGGCAGGTCTCAGATTTGCGATCCTTGTCAGTCTGCCGGGTTTGCAGGCATTCGCCCAGCCTCCGTCCCCCTGGGACCGCGGCGCGCGACTGGCTGAGGAAGGTAATTGCGCTGCCGCTGTGCAGACGCTGACTTCGGCTTTGGCATCCTCCCCCGCGCCAACTGCTGCTCCCTATTTGTTGCTTTCCGATTGCTATGTACAGATGAAGCGACCGACGGATGCCGAGCAGATTCTTCGCAAGGGACTTTCGGCCCATCCCGCCAATCCTGTCCTGGAGTTGTTCCTGGGTGAGTTACTGATGGATGTACAGTCCTACAGCCTGGAGGCGGGGCAGTTACTCGAACATTCGGTTCGTACCGCACCGCGCGATCCGGAAGCCAGGCATTCTTACGCACGGTGGGCCCATATGAATTTGCGGGAACGCACCTGCGTGGCGCAGGAAAAAGCCGCCTTACTCCTGCCCGGTCTCGACGACGTTACGCTGCTGGAGATGAACACCTTGTTGGGGATCTGTTCCGGCCGGATCGAGGATGCCGCGGGAGCACGGGCTGCGTTTCGACGGGCCAACGCAATCAATTTACGCCAGAAGACCTACGATCCGGTGACGGCATGGCAATACGTGCAATTCCTGCGGCGCTTCGGTGAGGATGCCGAGGTTCAGTCGATTGTCGGGGAGATTCTCCAACGCGTTCCCGAGTTTGGGCTGGCCCGCCTTGAGCGCGCCAAGTACTTCGATCGGGAGGGCCAGCCGGTTAAGGCGGCTGAGGCAGCGCA
>JADGNP010000479.1 GCA_017883425.1 Candidatus Sulfotelmatobacter sp.
AAGCTTCGCGGCGGACGCCCGCCTCATTGAATTTGCCTCCGATCGGAGTGATGCTGGCCGGTGCGGTAATGCTGTAGGAATAAGGCGTCGCGGTCAGCAGGCCGGTCAGCGAATCAGGCAGCGGATCTCCCGGCTGGATATCGTGCGTGCCGCTCGCCGAAAGAATCTGCACCGGCGAATATGCCGTGCCTCCGCCAAACTCATACGCCCCATTCGGATTCGTCCCAAAAATCGTGGAATCGCGGTTGACCCGTATCTCCACTCCCCACTTGAAGGCATGCGAGCCACGCACGAAAGCCATGTCCTCTCGGAACTGGTAAAGATTGCTGTACGATCCGAAAATCGAACCCGCAGCAGCATTGAATCCCTGAAACAAACCGTCGGCAAAGCCGATCCCCGGCTGCGTGTGGTTGGCTGCCGGGAAGAACGGCGTGCTGCGGATGTACCCGAGAGAGGTTTCAGAAATCAAATGCGGAGTCATCGTCCGCGTGTACCTGACACCCGCGTTGCGTTGATGATCAAAGAACTGCACCCCGAAGCTGGGATCGATCGCCGTCTGGTCGGGATTGGTCAGCGGCCCCGTGACCTGATTCAAGCTGAAACGCGTCAGCAGCGAGGCCTTGCCTGATATCTGGTGGTCGACTCGTACTGAGAACTGGTCGGTTCGCGTGACGATCTTCGACGATGTGGCATAAGTGCGATCGCCGAAGGCCCCAGACGGTTGGTTCGGCAAGGGATATTTGCTGAGTATGGGCAAAACCGCCGCGTTCACCGGAACCGTCAGCGTGTCGCCGGGAAATGTCTGGGTATCGATTCCCTGCCGCTCCGCCGCAGTCGGCACCGGGATGACCTGCGTGGTTCCGAGCACCTGCCGAAACCCCTGGTACTCGCCAAAATAGAATGTGCGATTGCGTCCGTCATAGAGTCCCGGAATCACGACCGGCCCGCCGTTGGTGAATCCAAATTCATTGCGCACAAACGGTGGGATGCGCCGGTGATCGCTCGGATCCTTGTAGTCGAAATAGTTGCGCGCGTCGAAAGATGCGTTGCGCAGAAATTCGAACAGACTCCCGTGCACCTGGTTGACTCCCGACTTCGTCACCACATTGGTAAAACTCGCCGCCCCGTGTCCGATCTCGGCCGGCATCACGCCCGAACTGGCCTGCACTTCCTGAATCGCATCCACGTTGAAGTTTGAGAAAGTCGCCCCGCCCAGTTCCGGATCGGTGGTGTCAAAACCGTCTATTGCAAACACGGTGGCGGCACCGCGCTGGCCATTGACCGCGAACTGCTGCGTAAAATTGGCGGCGCCATTGGCGTCAGTCATGGTGCCCGCCGCCAGCAGCAGCAACTTGCTGAAGTCGCGCGCATTGAGCGGCAGGCTAGAAACCTCAGCGCTGGACAGATGCTCGCCCCCGCTGGCTTGCGTGGAGGCCTCTCCGCCAGAGGCTCCGACGCGGATTTCCTGCCCTTGCGAAGAGAGCTGCAGGAAGAGAGTCAGAGCGGCCGCGTCCTTGACCACAACGGGAGACGTAGCCCTCCATTCTTTGTCTGCGATTCTTACCGACACTTCATAGCTGCCCGCGGCGATCTCGCTAAATGAGAACTTGCCGTTCGTCGCAGTCGTGGCGGTATGATCGCGACCTCCGGAAGCCGAGTGCAGTTGGACGACGGCTTCGGCCACAGGCTTGCCCGATCCGTCATTCAGCACGCCGTTCCACGATGCGCCAGAAACCGCCCCGGCGACGGGGGCCGCCAGCAGTATCGCGATCAGGACGACATTGAAGTGCAGAATCCGATGTCCAGGGCGTACAAGCATGAATGTGAAATTATACGGCGCGCCCGGTCCCGTAGCGCCGGCATCTTGCCGGCTGTCGCGAGGGCACCTTGCCCTCGCACGTGGGGGCGAGACGCCCCCACAGCCTGCCCTGAGCTTGCGAAGGGACAGCCGCCGAGACGGCGGCGCTACGTCTCCCAGCCGTCGTAACGACGAACGCGGTTCCCGCCGCCATCGTGGTAGCATTTCCTTGAAGAGCATCTCCCTCTCGGCACAAATGGCCCGCTCCCACGCCATCTCGCTCTGCCTCGTTTCCGCACTGTGGACACTGTTTCTGTACTCAATCCCCGCCCCCGCCGCCGAGCCCCCCTGGCTCGAAGTCCACTCCGCGCACTTCACCGTCATCACCGATGCCGGCGAAAAAAAGGGCCGCGAAGTCGCCCTGCGCTTCGAGCAGATGCGCTCCGTCTTCGCCACCCTGCTGACCAAAGAGCGCCTCAACCAGTCGGTCCCGCTGACCATCCTCGCTTTCAAGAACGACAAGTCCTACTATCAGGTCGCGCCCCTGCGCCAGGGCCAGCCCATCGACGTCCCCGGATTCTTTCTCCCCGGCGAAGATCAGGACTTCATCGTGCTGAACCTGTTCGAAGAGGAATCCTGGCGCGCCGTCGCCCACGACTTCGCCGGAATGCTGCTGAATTACAACTACCCTCCCGCGCAGGGATGGTTCGACGAAGGCCTGGCCGAATATTTCAGCTCGATTCGCGTCGACAACAAACAGGTTGAGATCGGCAGCGACCCCGAACTTCGCCCCTCCGTCACCGAAAATTTGCTCGGCAACCAGCAAGAGACGCATCCGCCCAAGTCGCTCACCGAATTGCTGGGCGCCCAGGTCTGGCTGCCCCTGCCCGACCTCTTCACCATGAAGCACGACCCCTCGACCCGCAACCAGGCCTCGCACCACACGCTCTACTACGCTGAGTCGTGGATCGTGATGCACTACCTGCTCCACCAACAGAAGTTGCCGGAAACTGGAGCCTACTTCGACCTGGTCCTGAACCAGCACGTCCCCGTGGAAGAGGCGATTCAGAAAGCGTACGGCATGAGTTCCGCGCAACTGGAGCAGGCGGTGAAGGATTATTTCCACGCGCAGACCGCGCTGCTCACCGCAGTCGATGCCGCCCGGCAGACCGCCGCTTCTCCTGCGAACGCCACCGGCCCCGGCCAGACGTACCGCTTCCCGGTTCCCGTTGGGCCCGACGATATGGCCATCACCTCCAAGCCGCTGCCCGAGGCCGATGAGCGCGCCCTCTACGCTGAGGTGGCAATCCGCATCCCCGAACGCCGCGACGTTGGCCTGCAGGAATTGCACGCCCTGGCCGCGGCGCCCACCGCGGCCGACAAGAAATTCGAATCCAAGAAAGAAGAGAAGAGGCCCGGCGAGGATCCCGATCTCCTTCCCACCAATGCGATCGGCAGCCCTCTCGCCCATCGCATCCTTGCCTGGGACCACATCCAGCACGGCGAATTCGAAGAGGCCTCGACCGAACTCGCGGATGCCGCCGCGCTCAATCAGCGCGATATGTGGTTGCGCTATTACCTGTCAGTCTTGAAGTACCGCATCGCACAGTCCAAGCACGCCGACATCCAGGGCCTGCCCAACATGATGCTTGACCTGAGGGCCGTGCTCGAGTGGTATCCCGAAATGGCCGGGGCCTACGATCTGCTGGCCGTCGCCCGCAACGAAGGCGGAAGCACGCCCGCCGCCATGCAGGCCGAGCACGCCGCCATCAATCTGAGTCCGCGTGATGAGCTGTATACCTACCACCTGGCCCAGATTTACGTGGCCAGCAAGAAGTGGGAAGCGGCTCAGATCCTGCTCGACCGCCTGAAAGCCAGCAGCAATCCGCAGATCGTTGCGCTCGCCCGCGAACTGCTGGAGCGATCCGGGGCCGAGCGCAAATACGGCATCCCGCTAGGCGCAGGGACTCTGCCGCAAGCCAAGCTCGCCCCGCAGAAGTCGCCGTTCGATGTGCTGGAGGAAGACGCCGCCAAGCGCGACGCCGCCGAGAAAGCAGCGCAATCCGCCGGACCGGAGGACAGGCGTGCTACAAAATTCCTCAAAGGCCGCCTGGTCGCCGTCGACTGCTCGCAAGCTCCGGCCGCCATCCTCACCGTCACTGCCGAGAGCGCGACGCTGAAGCTGCGCGCCGCCGACTACAAATCCCTGCTCCTGATCGGCGCCGACGATTTCTCCTGCGCCTGGCGAGACCGCCAGGTCACGGTGAACTACAAACCCGGCGGATCAACCAACGGCGATCTCGTCTCGCTGGAAATGCGGTGAAGTTCACAGGCAAAGCGTAACCGATAGTGAGTGTAGTGACGAGATTTCGCCACCGGTCGAAAAGGTGGCGGCAAGGAACTGGGCCAACTTCCGGTTTGCCGACGACACGTCCAGAATCCTCGTCCAGAATCCTCGTTGACAGAAAGACGTCTAAGTCGTATGCTGCAGTGCAGCAATCCGCTAATTGAAATGTCATCCCTAAAATGGGCGAGGCTGCTATGACTAAGGCGTCCAGCATTCATTATTCTGCCGCCCTGGTAGGGTTCGGTCGCTTAGCGACGGATGCCGTCGCGGGATTGACTGACGT
>JADGNP010000077.1 GCA_017883425.1 Candidatus Sulfotelmatobacter sp.
CGCGGGTCGTCGACGATCCCAAGCGCCTGCCGCAAGCGCAGCACACCATGCAAGTTTCAAGCGCCAAGGCCGGATATCTCGCGTCCATGCAGTGCGAGCAGATTGGTACTGCCTGCGTGATCCTTGGCGGCGGGCGGGAGCGCAAGGAAGACTCCGTCGATCCTGCCGTGGGGATTGTGCTGCGCAAGAAAGTTGGAGATCGAGTCGCCGCCAGGGAGCCGATCGCGACGATTTACTACAATGCGGAAGCAAAAGCTGCGCGGGCCCGGCAACTGATTGAGGCGAGTTGCGTAGTCACGGATGCAGCGCCGTCGATCAAACGCCCGCTCATCCACAGAATCATCGGGAAGTCTGGGGAGAAAAACTGAATGGGACGATTCACGGGAATTCTTGGCCTGTTGACGATGCTCGGGCTCGCCTACATTTTCTCCAGCAATCGCCGCGCCATTCGTTTGAAAACAGTCGCGTGGGGCCTGGGCTTGCAGTTCGTTTTCGCGATCTTCGTGCTGAGAATTGACGCCGGGCGGGTTGTATTCCAGAAAGCGGGAGACGGCGTAACCAAGCTGTTGAGCTACGCCTACGCGGGATCGCACTTCGTCTTTGGCGACCTGGCCAAGCCGGGATCGCAACTCGGATACTTCGCTTTCGGAGTACTGCCGACCGTCATCTTCATCGCCGCGTTCTTTGCCGTGCTCTACCACTTCGGGGTCATGCAAATTATCATCCGGATTTTTGCCTGGGTCATGACGCGAGTGATGGGGGCGAGTGGCGCCGAATCTTTGAATGTAGCGGCCAGCATTTTTATGGGACAAACCGAAGCGCCTCTGACCATCCGCCCGTTTCTGCCGGACCTGACGCGCTCGGAACTGATGACCGTGATGACCAGCGGCATGGCGCACGTGTCCGGCGGAATCATGGCGGCCTACATCGCGTTCGGCATTGACCCAAAACATCTGTTGAGCGCGGTCATCATGACAGCGCCGGGAACCCTGCTGATGGCGAAGATGCTCGTGCCGGAAACCGAGCAGGCAAAAACTGCTGGGCGGGTCGTAATGAATGAAGACGAGGAGAAGACGGAGAAGGAAGAGAATCTGCTCGGCGCAATTGCCCGAGGGACGACCGACGGTTTGCACCTCGCGCTCAATATTGCCGCGATGTTGATTTCATTTCTCGCACTGATTGCGCTGGTCAACGGTATTTTCGGCGGCATCCATCATCACGTGGCCTGGTTTCCAGAAAGCCTGGAACAAATATTTGGAGTCATCTTCGCGCCCGTCGCCTGGGTCATTGGGATTCCCCGGCACGACTGCCGGATCATCGGCAACCTGCTGGGTACACGCATGGTGATCAACGAACTGGTGGCATTTTCCATGTTGGGTGCGCAGAAAGCCGCGCTTGATCCGCGCTCCGTTACGATCGCCACGTTTGCGCTGTGCGGCTTCGCGAATCTCAGCTCGATCGGAATCCAGATTGGCGGCATCGGCGCCCTGGCACCGAACAAGAGAGGCGAACTGGCTCGGCTGGGTGTCCGAGCAATGCTGGCGGGGACGATGGCCAACCTTATGTCGGCCTCCATTGCCGGCATGCTGCTTTAGACTTCGTCTGTTCAATCACTTTCCAATGAGGACTCTTCGTGAAACGATTCGGCGCAAAATGTAGAGTGGTTCCGTTCGTGCTTTGCTGCTTCCTGACTCACGCGGTTGCCCAGGCGCCGCAGCGAGTGATCATCGATACCGACCCAGGCGTCGATGACGCAATGGCCATCCTGCTCGCGTTGAATTCGCCCGAACTGAAGGTCGAAGCGCTCACGGTCGTGCCCGGAAACGTTGATGGGCGGCAGGGTCTGGAGAACGCGCTGAAACTGGCGTCGCTCGCCGGGCGATGCGAGCTGCCGGTGGCGGGCGGAGCGCAGCATCCGCTCAACCAGAAGTTGATCACCGCGCAGTTCTGGCATGGCAAGAACGGTCTGGCCGGAGTCGAGTTGCCTGCCTCGAAGTGCAAAGCCGATTCACGCTTCGGCCCCGATCTGATCATCGAACTCATCCACAAATATCCGCACGAGGTTACGCTGATTCCCGTCGGGCCGCTGACCAACATTGCACTGGCGGTCTCGAAAGATCCGACGATCGTGCCCTTGGTGAAAGATATTGTGATCATGGGCGGCTCCATCACGGGAGGAAATGTGAACGGGGCCGCGGAAGCGAATATCAATGGCGACCCAGAGGCGGCGGCCATCGTGTTCAATGCCGGCTGGATGGTCACCATGGTCGGCTCCGACGTGGGCGAGCGCACTTTGATCACTCGCAAGTATCTGGCGGATCTGCAGTCCCTGCACGGGCCGGAGAGTGACTTCATCGCGAAGCTGGCGGACTTCTACCTGACGCGCTCGGAAAAGAGCGGCTACCAGGGGGCCGCGATGTACGATCCGCTGGCGGTGGGCGTTGTGATTGACCCGAAACTCGTAACCCTCAAAGACATGCACGTGGATGTGGAAACCAAGGGCGAGTTCACGCGCGGGGAAACCGTGGCGAATCGGATGGGATCGAACGAGAACAACGTGCTGCACGGCGATCACTATGAGATCGAAGGCGCAATCGATCTGAAGCCGAACGCACGCGTCTGCCTGGCCTCGGACGCCGACCGCTTCCTCCAACTGTTCATCAGCCGGATCAAAGGAAAATAGATTTACCTCTCGCGGTCAGCCATTCGCGCGCGCGACCAGCAGAATCGCCAGCCCGTAGAAAACGAACATGAGGGCAAGGTAGAGCTTGGCGCTGGCTCCTGATCCCGCAAATTCTTTCCAGGCTAACACCCCCCACAGCGCTGCGACCATCGGCGCTGATTGCCCGATGGCATAGGAGATCGCCACCCCAGTAAAGCTGGCGGCGACCAGATTAAAAACCATGCCCGTGCCCCAGATCACTCCGCCGGCGAGGCCGAGCAGATGCCCCGAGGGCGGCCCACTGAAGAAGCCGCTGAAATTGACGGGTTCGCCAACCAGCGGTTTCTTCATGAAATAAATGTTCCAGACGAAACACGACAGCAGCGCGCCGAGAGTGAGAAAGACGGCTACGCTGTACGGTCCAAGGGTGTTGCCGTGCGTCATTGAACGGGTCACAAACGGCGCCCAGAGGCCCATCAACACTCCAGAGACCACGCACGTGACAATACTCTTGCGCGACACCGAGCGGCCGGCGCTGGCGAGACTTCCATAGGCTTTTCCGTCGAGGATCACGGCAACCAGCGCGCACGCGACGCCGATCGCCAGGAACATTGCGTTGCCCTTAGGCTGCAGCGCATAGCTCAACACGACCCCGACCACGAGCGCGATTCCAATCGACACCGGGAAGGCGACCGCGAGCCCCGCCATGTCGATAGCGGCCACGAGCAGGAGATTCGCCAGATTGAAAATAGCGCCTCCCACCATCGTGGAAACGATGTTCGAGGTGTCGGCGGATTGCGCGTTATTTACAAAGCTGGAGGAGTCATGGCCCGTGCTCCCCATGGTGAAAGCGAAGATCAGAGAAATCAAAAAAATGCCAATCGCGTAGTCCCAATAAAAAAGTTCGAAACGATAGTTCTTGACTCCCTTATATGTGTTGGCCCAGGAACCCCAGCAGATGGCGCTGGTGATCATCATCAACAACGCAATCGTCAGACTCGGCGGCGTGAACATCGCATTCTCCCTTGGAAAGTGTGTAACTGTACTCTTCTTTGCGACCAGCCACAAGTCAGATGGGCTTATCGAAGATGGCATCGGAAGCGGAGTCTCGACCGTCTGCTATGCTAACGCCCGTGGCTCGCACGTTTCTCATTGCGGAACTTAACTGTCGAGGAACGAAACTATAGCAGACACTGCGCTCGCTCCATCATGTAGTGTGCCGACCGTTGACACGGTCCGGGTGCGCTGAATAGACTCGGCGTTTCGCCAAGGTTTACGGAGACCACGAACACGATCATGGCCAAGCGTCCCCGAATCGCAGTGGTTGGCAGCGCCAATATTGACCTGACCACATTTACGAATCAGTTTCCCAAGCCGGGCGAAACCATCTTCGGCCAGAAGTTCGATCTCGGCTTCGGCGGCAAAGGCGCGAATCAAGCCGTGGCGGCGCGTCTGTGTGGCGCGGAGGTCTTTATGGTCGCGCGGGTGGGCAGCGACCTCTTCGGTCCCGCGACCATCGAAAACTTCCGCAAGCAGGGAATCGATCCCACCCATGTCAAGCAAGTCGAGGGACTGTCAAGCGGTGTCGCGCCCATCTTCGTGGAACCCAACGGCCAGAACCGCATTCTGGTTGTGAAGGGAGCGAACGATGCGCTCATGCCCGCCGATGTTGACGCCGCCGCTGAGACATTGAAGTCCGCCGATTGCATCGTGCTGCAGTTCGAGATTCCGGTGGAGACGGTTTATTACACGGTAGAATTTGCGCGCAAGCACGGAATCCGCTGCATCCTCAATCCCGCGCCCGCGCAACCCGTCGACCTGGGCGCGTTGAAGGATCTCGACTACTTCGTTCCCAACGAAAGTGAAGCTGAGACGATCACCGGGTCCCCGGTGAAAAACGTCGAAGACGCGAAGCAGTGTGCTGAGAAACTGGTAGCCAGCGGGATTCGACGCGTGATCATCACGTTAGGAGCGAATGGATCTCTTCTCGCCGGCCGCGACGGAAGCGAACACGTGCCGCCGTTCGCGGTCAACAGCATCGACAGCACCGGTGCTGGCGACGCCTTCATCGGCAGCTTCGCCGTATTTCTTGGCGAAGGAGTGCCCGAGAAGGAAGCCGTTCGTCGCGCGAATCTCTACGCGGGCTTGTCCACGACCGGCGTGGGAACGCAGAAATCCTTCTATGACCGCGCCCGCTTTGACGCCGAGTGGGCAGTTCGGTCGTGAGGCCTTATCGCTCTCTGCTTCTGACGAGACAAAGTTCTTTTGATGAGTTGCTTTGCCGGCAGCTTTGTGCAGTTGAGTTCTCTTGGCCAATACAGGTTTTGTCCCTGTTCTGTACCGGCCGTGGCCAGAGTTTCAACAATCAACGGTACAAAGCGGTTTTCCGCATCCGCCGATGCGAAGAAATGACGCGACTAATCCCTTTCCACTGCAAAATTTCTTGACTTACCAGCAAGCGGCAATTTATAAGCCGTGTTTGTGGTCTGGGGACCTCCCAACTTCACTGGAAGAGGGAGGGTCTTTTTCTTTGTTCGGTGCCACCACCGAAAGGGGTTCAATAAATGTCGAGCCGGAAGTCGCGCTTCGCGGTGTTTGTCTGTTCGCTGGTATGTCTGTTCAGCCCGCTCCTGCACGGTCAGGCAACCGGAAGTTTTTCGGGAACAGTTTCGGACAACTCCGGTGCAGTTGTAGCGGGCGCCAAAGTCACCGTCACGGCCCAAGCCACGAACATCTCCCGCGACGCGGAGACCGACGACACCGGACACTTCCTTGTTCCCTTGCTCGGAGTCGCTCAGTACACGATCAAGGTGGAAGCCCCGGGCTTCAAGGCCGCTGAAGCGAAAGACGTCCGCTTGCAGATCGACGAACACCGCGAACTCGACTTCAAACTCGTGCCCGCCTCGGTGACCACAAGTGTTGAGGTAAACGCGACCGAAGTCGCAGTGCAAACGTCGAACGCTACCTTGGGTCAGGTCATCACCTCGGAGCAAGTAGCCGATCTTCCACTCAATGGGCGCGATTTCGTGCAACTGGCGACGCTCACCCCAGGCGTAACTCAGGAAACCAATCCCAACAGCTTTTTCACGCAGGGTGCCAGCAGCGAAGTAGCGGCGCGCGGAACATACTCCCTTTCGGTGGGCGGTTCACGAGCCCAGAGTACAGACTGGCTGTTCGATGGCGTCGACAACAACGAACTGACCGCTGGCGGTATCTCGATCTTGCCTTCGATCGATGCCATCCAGGAATTCAAGGTCCTGACCTATAACTACTCTGCGGAGTTCGGTACACGGGCAGGTCCGACCGTGCTGATCACGACGAAGTCGGGAACGAACAAGATCCACGGATCAGTGTTCGAGTTCTTCCGCAACACCTCGCTCGATGCGAAGAGTTTTTTTGCGGTCAAGAAAGAACAATTCAATCTGAACCAGTTTGGCGGCGCGTTAGGGGGGGCAATCCAGAAGGACAAGACGTTCTTCTTCGTCGATTATCAGGCCAAGAGGCAGCGCCACGGCATACCGTTTAGCGGCCTGGTTCCGACGCCGGCCATGCTGACTGGCGACTATAGCTTCGATCCGTTGGGTGTGGCTCGCCCCGGCGCGTTTGACCCCATTAATAATCCCACGAATGCCGACGGTTTCGGCGACATTGTCAGTCCCTATACGTTCTCGTACTTCCAATGCGACTCGCCCAATCCTGCTACCAGTAACCCGCTATCCCCACTTTCTGATGGAAGTCAGCCCGCTGGCTTCAATTGCAATAAGATCCCGCGCGCAATGTTCGATCCGACCGTCAATCCGTCGGTTGATCCGTCGGGTTTGGCGATGATGAAGCTTTATCCGCAGCCCAACGTGATCAATCCGAATACCCTGACCAACTTCTCGAACGTACCAGTGAGAGGCCTCAACGAAGGTGAGTTCGACATCAGGCTCGATCACACCTTCTCCAGCAAGGATGCTGCGTTTGGTCGTTTCAGCTACGATCAGGCAACCTCATTCGTTCCCGGAGGTTCACCGGGATTCGCAGAAGCGAATGCTTTTGGAAGTACTCAGAACATCACCAATCACGGCCGCAACGTGGCGCTCTCGGAGACCCACCTCTTTAACGACCGCAATATCAACCAGTTCACAGCGGGCTATAACCGGATTTTCAATCACATCCTGTCCTTCGGAGATAGCACCTGCGAAGCCGCCAACATCGGCATCCTGGGCGCAAATCTGAACAGCAAATGCCCGAATGCCCCTGCCGGGGTCGCGACGCAGTCGACGAAAGACTGCATGAGCTGCGGCATGAGCTCCACCCTGATGAACAATTATTGGGCTTTAGGAGATCGCGGATTTGCACCCTTCCAGGGAGGAACCAACGTCTTCCAGATCTCCGACTCCTTTGACATGGTTCGCGGCAAGCACGACATCAAGATCGGTGGTGGATTCCGTGATCAGCAGTTGAATGTTGAGACCAGCGCCTTCCAGGATGGCTTCTATATCAACTTCGGTCTTACCGGCGATGCCACGGCTGATCTGTTACTGGGCCAGTTGGGCGGCGGAATCCACGACCAGACATTCTTCGGAGCCACGACGGGCCGTCGCTGGAAACTGATTCGCCCCTTCGTGGAGGACAACTGGCGCGTGACCCCGGATTTGACTTTGAACTTGGGTTTGGCGTGGGCTCTCGTAACGCCGATCACCGAAGACCAGAATCGCCAGGCCAACTTCGACTTCAACAGCGGGAAGTTCTTTGTTGCCGGTACGGCATCTTTTGGCGATTGCACGATCTGCGTTCGCTCGGACGGGCGCGTTGGTATTCAGATGGACAAGACTGCGTTCGAGCCTCGCATTGGAGTCGCATGGAAGCCGTTTGGGTCTCAGAAGACGGCGGTGCGCGGCGGCTATGCCATCTTCCACGATTCGTCCTGGAACCAGGGCGCGCAGGGTCTGTGGGAGAACCCGCCGTATTTCGCCGAGTCCGACAACTTCTTTGGTCCCTGTCCTTTTAACAATGCGGGCCAGGCGCAGCCTTTGAACTGCGGCAATCGATACCTTTTCCTCCAACCCGACCAGAACAACAATCTAGTACCCATCACGACGCCCCCGAGTCCACAGTCCTTCCCGGGTACGCTGCAGTCGCAAAACGTCAATTTCAAGCAAGGCCGCGTGCAGCAGTTCAACGTCAATATCGAGCGCCAGTTGCCCGGTAACGTCGTACTGACGGCAGGCTATGCGGGCTCCCGCAGTTCCCACATTCTGGTTGACGGTTTGAACCTGAACGTAGGTTCGCCTTCTGCATGCGGAACAGTCCCCGGGTACACCTTGGGCTGTGGCCCCGGCGGAACAGCCTTTTTGCCCAAGTGGCGCGATCCAACGTTCCCGTTCGCCTTGACGATCGCTAACAGCAACGACGTTGGCAAAGCTCACTACGATTCATTCCAGATCAAGGCCGAAACCAAGAGCGTCCGGCACGGCCTTTATGCCTTGATCGGCTACACCTACTCGCGCACATTCGACTCCGGCATGCCGGATGGCTTGGGTACCTTCCCCGGTGCCACCTACTTTCCGTTGCCGGGCACGAGCGGAGCGGATTGGGCCCTGTCTACACTCAACCTCAACAATCAGTTCACGGCCAGTGTGACCTATGACTTGCCCTTCGGAAAGGGGAAGCAGTTCGGCTCTAACTGGAACGGGGCCCTGAATGCAGTCTTGGGGAATTGGGAAGTGGACGTGATCGAGCGAGTGACGTCCGGTTTTCCGCTCTTCGTGGTTGACAGCAAAACGATCAACGGCGCCAACGCCTCGGGAGTGAACTTCCAATGGAACGGAAACAGCTTGAACCGGCCTGATCAGATAAGCGACCCGCTGAAGGCGGGAATAGTGGCGGCCAACTCCGATCCGGGGTGTCAGGTCTTGGTTTCTCAAGGGGGACGTGCACCGGATCGCGTCGGTACGCTTTCGAATTGGTTTAACCCATGCGCGTTTGATCACGCTCCGGCGGGAGAACTTGGAAACGCAAACCGGGCACCGCTCTATGGCCCGCGTTTTGTAAACACCGACCTCTCGTTCATCAAGCATTTCCCGCTACCCTACGAGGACATGCGGTTGGACTTCCGGGCTGAGTTCTTCAATGCCTGGAACCACGCCCAGTTCTACTTGCAGGGCGGCTCCAGCCAGATGCAGGACATTAACGCAACGTCGAGTTTCGGCGTGGTGAACGGGACGGTGAACAATCCCCGTGTGATTCAGTTCGCCCTGAAGCTGATGTTCTAGGGTGGCCCGGATCTCAACTCTAGGGCAGGCTGAGCACACTCGGTCTGCCCTGAACTTTTCGCGGTGACCTGACATTTCGATTAAGACCCACATGACGGCGGCGCTCGTAAAGCAAATCGAAGTCAGCGGAACTCCTCTGGCGCACTACATCGCCCGTTTCGCCATGCTCACGCCGGGTGCCGACATCATGTGGGACGAACTGGCCGCCGCCGCATGGATCGATCCCACTCTCATTACGAAGAGCGAGACACGCTACATGGCCGTCGATCTGGACCGCGGCGCTGGTTATGGAAACACGCTGACTTGGGGAACCAAAGATGCGCTCGGGCCATCCGCGCAGCCAGTTGAAATTCAGCGCGACCTCGATACCGAAAAGTTCTACCGCATGTTTGCCGCCCTGATGACGGCCCCTGCGGCCGCGCACTGATCGCGGGCTCGCGCTGGCACCGAATTTGCGAACGGCATACAATAAGGGCTTGCGAGTTTTCTCCAATATGGCTCCCACTCCAGACGATCTCACCACGGTAAAAGACGACATGGTGGCCTTCATCGAAGGCCATGGCATGCGCCGCTTCCACGGCTACGTGGACTATGACGAGGTGCAATGCGTGATGTGGGAGATGGGCGGCAATCCTGACGGCTGGAAGGATTTCGTGGAACTGGCCAAGGCCGCGGGCGCTCCTTTCCTGACCATGCACGCGTGGACCCTCGAACGCACCGAACTCGATGACATGGTGCAGCGCCTGACCAACTCGGAGTTCACCGACGGCGAAGATGTGGAAGACGCCCGCTGGCTCCGTGCCCACGTCGGTAGAGTAGGATTTCTGCAGCTGGGCTGGGCCTACCAGGGATCGATGTTTCTCTGCGAAGTGAGCACCGAATGGTACGACCGCTACCAGCATCTGCTCGAAGTCTCCGACGAATTCGGCGGCCTCACCCTGGATGAGCCCGACCAGGACGAAGAGAACTAGCCATCCATACCCGGGAGTGGGGCAGTGCTCGTGTGGGGCCGGGTTTTTGACCCGGCGGGCTCTCGAATCTCGCCACTCTGCAACACCCTTCCAGTAGTAAACTGCTCCATCACTCATGCGGTGGATTCAAAGAGCAACGGATCAAGATCTGGTCGAGCCCCTGATCGCGGGGCTGCGCACCGATCCCGCGCTTCGTGGCGTCGCCAACGCAGCGCATATCCTCGCGCCGCTGCTGGTGCGCCGCGGCATCCCCGACCTGGATTTGGCCCGAGTTTTTCTCTCGCCATCGCTCTCTCATCTTCATGCTCCCGAGCGGATGATGGGTCTGCGCGCAGCCGTCGATCGCATCGCCGCCGCCATCGAACGCAAAGAGCCCATTCTCATTTACGGCGACTACGATGTGGACGGCACCATGGCGGTCATCATCCTGAAGACCGCGATTGAGCTCTGCGGAGGCGCGGCGGATTTCCACGTGCCGCACCGCATTCGCGAAGGCTACGACATGCGCGACGATGTGATCGAGCGCGCCGCGGCGTCGGGCATTCGCCTCATCATCAGCGTGGACATGGGCATCCGCGCCTTCGCGCCAGCGGAGACGGCGCAACGCCTCGGCGTCGACCTGATCGTCACCGACCACCACCTGCCCGGTCCCGATGGCGTGCCCAACGCGCTCGCGGTCGTCAATCCGAACCAGAAGGGTTGCGAGTATCCCTACAAGCAGCTGTGTGGCGCGGGCGTCGCTTTCAAGGTGGCACAGGGCCTGATGCAGCGCCGCCTGGATGCGAACCTTCAGAACAAACTGTTGATGTCGTTTATGAAGATCGTGGCGATTGCGACCATCGCCGACGCCGTCCCCTTGACAGGCGAGAATCGCGTCTTCGCTTCCCTGGGGCTGGACGCCCTGCGTAAGGCGGTGAATCCCGGGCTGAAGGCGCTGCTGGAAGTCGCTCAGATCTCTGCCAAACGTCCGCCCACTTCCGGGGAAGTCGGCTTCCGCATCGCGCCCCGCATCAACGCGGCTGGGCGCATGGACGTGGCTCGCGATGTGATCGAGCTTTTCAGCGTGAAGGATCCGGCCCGTGCCCGGGAACTGGCCGCCAAACTCGACCATCTCAACTCCGACCGTCAGGAAGAAGAGCGAAGAATCCTGCGTGCGGTGGAAGAGCGCTTCACCGGCGATCCCACTCTGTGCGATGCCTACTGCATTGTCGTGGACGGAGAGGGTTGGCATCGCGGCGTCATCGGCATTACGGCAACGCGGGTCGTGGAGCGCTACAATCGCCCGGCCGTCGTGATTTCGCGCGACGGCGCGGAGGCATTCGGTTCCGGCCGCTCGATTCGTGCCTTCCACTTGCTGGAGGCGATCGAGTCGTGTGGCAGTCTTTTTTCGCGCTACGGCGGCCACTCTCATGCCTGTGGGTTCGCCATGCCCTCCGCCAATGTCGCCGACCTGCGCGCCAAGCTGGATGCGTTTGCCCGAACGCGCCTAACCCTGGCGGATTTTGATCCGAGTCTCGATCTGGATGCGGAACTGGATCTGGCCGAAATCACGCCTGAACTATTTCAAGCGCTTCAACTGCTGGAACCCTACGGCATGGGAAATGCCGAGCCCGTGTTCGCCGCACGCGGCGTTCAGTTAGCCGCGCCTCCGCGCATTCTGAAAGACAAGCACGTCAAGCTGAAAGTCCGTGCGGGCGCTGCATCGCGGGAACTCTCCGCGGCCGCCATCCTGGCGACTCCACGCTGCCATCCCGACGGAGCCGCCATCCGCCGCGATGAAAAGGCCGCAGCCGTAGCCGAGGTCCACGCGAGCAGCTATCAACTGAAAACTGAGAACCGGGAACTGAGAAGTAAGATCACGTTCGACGCCCTGGGCTGGCACATGGCCGAGCGCCTGGCGCAAACGCCTCTGCTGGCGGGCGACGCGATCGATATCGCGTTTACTGTCGGACACAACGACCACCCCGAGTACGGAGGGTTGGAACTTTCTCTTCGCGACTTCCAGGTGTCCGGCCGCTAGCGCGCGCACGGGGTCCGAAGCGGCGAGCCGCGTGAGGGGTACTATGAGGATCGTTTAATGGTTCGCGTCGCAAAACGTTCCGCCGAAGACTCGCGCCTGGCCCGCCTGACCGAGATTGCGCTCGCGCTCCCGGAGGCTACCCGCCAAATCTACGGATCGCACGCGCAGTTTTTGGTCCGGAAAAAGACCTTTGCGTACTTCCTGGATAACCACCACGGAGATGGCATCGTCGCGGTCACTTGCAAGGTATTGCCAGGCGACAACAAGGCGCTGGTGGAGGCTCAGCCCGCCAGATTTTATCTTCCTGATTACCTCGCCTCGAAAGGCTGGGTCGCGTTGCGGTTGGACCTGGGCAAGGTCGATTGGGGCGAAGTAAGAGAACTTCTTTCGGGCAGCTACGCACTGATTGCACCTAAGCGATTAGCGGAACGGGCGAAAGCCGACGTATGAACCTGTCGATTCCGGTCAACGAGTGCGATGCCAGGATGGACTGCTACTTCCATCCGCAAAGCTGCGCCCAGGCGAGGTTCAGATCTTCACGAACTCCACGCGCCGGTTCTCGGCTCGGCCTTGCGGCGTGTCGTTGGGGGCCATGGGCTTGGTTTGGCCGAAGCCCTCGGTGGTGAGCCGGCCCGTGCCGATCCCGAGTTGCACCAGCGCGCCTTTCACCGATTCAGCGCGGCGCTTAGAGAGATCGAGGTTCTTGGCGGCGTCGCCGGTCGAATCGGTATGGCCTTCTATGCGCAGCTTCAGCGCTGGCTGCTTCTGGAGCGCCGCGGCGACTTCCTTAATGACGTTCATCGACTCGGACTGCAACTGGTCGCTCCCGGTATCAAACTGGATGGCGTGGCTCACGTACTTTCCTGTGGACGTGAGCACTTGGCTGATATCGGGCGCCGATTCGGCAATACGTACCGCGCTCAGTTCCACCGGGGAATCGGAGGTGAAGGTCAACACGGCCCGGCTCCAGGGCTTGAGTTCAACCTGGTTTAGATCCACGGCACGCTGGTCATTGACATACAGGCGAATGCGAGAATCCTGGTACCACACCGCCAGCCGGTTCGCCTGTCCGTATCGAATCTTCACGCGGCCTTCACCGAGCTTCGACCAGCCTTCGTCATTGACACTCAGCGTGGCGAGAATTTCATCGGTATCAAACTGGAATTGAGCAGACCACTGGAAGGTCGAGTCCTGATTCTCAAACACCCAGGCGACGTGCCCGCCGCTTGCGTCCTTGGGGACGAAATCCGTTTCGACGGTGAAGTTCTTGGGCAGGGTTTCTACATTGGGATACAGCGAGAGCCGGTCAGCCAGCACCAGGTGGCCTGCGGGATTGAGCTTGGCAGCACCGCCGCGAACCTTCCAGTGCGGTGGCGCCGCGCCTTTGGCCATATCCGTAAAGTCATCGTAGAAAACGGCCTTCTCTCCCGGCACGAAGTCGTGCTCTTCGTCGGATTGGCCCTGAGCCAGAGCTAGCATTGGCAGAGTCAGGGCAAAGATAAACAGAGAAATGAGTACCGCAATGTGATTCCATACGGATATTCGCGTGTGACTCATGGAAGGCATAGGTGAACCTCGTCGCCCGGAATTCGGGAAAGAAATCGGCAAGCAAGGCTGCTCCAGAAGTAGAAGCTGGACGATTACCAGAGTGACGACATCCAAGTTCTAGGGCTGAGGTTGCATGCCGATCTCGCTGCCTTTATGCGCTTTCCAGCTCTCTAAGTATGTGACCGCGATCACATCGCGGCGTGTGTAGTTTGGGATGATGAAGAGCCAGCCGTCCGATGTCTGGGCGGCTTTGCTTGCGCCAAAAGGAAGCCGATCGTTGCGCGGTAACTGACGTTAACAGGCCGTTACAGTGCGCCGTGAAAAGGTGCTGGTCCACAGCGGGAGATAAACCCGCCCGGGAACTGGATCGCTCCACCCGGTAACAATCGGAGCAGCGGTGGAGGTAACAAAGCCGCTGAAGCCTCTGGTGGAAAGGGTCGCATAAGGCGACTCGGTGAGTCTGCAGGTTGTAACGCGAGTGAACGCTGAGCAGGCCTCGAAAAATGTAATGCAGGAGCCGACCCAACTGTAATGTGGGGAAGGCCGAAGTCGATGGAGCAACAAGGAGCGGATCCGTTTCATCGGTCCTGCCGGGGTAGTGGCGACAGCATGCAGACATAGTGGAACAGACGCAACACGGGAAGCCCCAGCGGTGATCGCGGTTAGGATCAACTGGCAACTCGCGAGAGCTAGGCCGGGCCGTGTGGGGTGGCGGAGAGGTCCGTACTACCGAAGAAGCCGGGTAACTCTGGCGGAGGGAAGGGGCCTCAGTTAAAGACGGACGCAAGAAGCAGCGAAGGACATGGGGATTGACGATGAGTCTAGCCACCCCAGGTTGTGTTCAGAAGTTGCAGACGGCGTCACACGTAACATCGTGTGTCTTTTCCGAGAGCCGGATGCGGTAACTCCGCCTGTCCGGTTCGATAAGCGGGGGTGTGGAAACGTGGCATGGTAAGGCTAATGAGGCACCGGCAAACGAAAGGGCCGGACTCGGCTAGGCTTTGCCTAAACCGTCGCGCCACCCCTCGACTTCACCGCGCAGCACACGGCCGATCCAGCCCGGCGGCGCGCCGTAGTACGCGGCCTCCACTTCGACGCAGCCGTCGAGATGCACGATGCGCTCGCCGTACTGGT
>JADGNP010000480.1 GCA_017883425.1 Candidatus Sulfotelmatobacter sp.
TGGCGCAGCCTGATGGTCGCTGCTTTGTTGGCGCTTCATCCGATGAACGTCGAGTCCGTGGCGTGGGCGGCCGAGCGGAAGAACGTGTTGAGCATGATGTTTTTTCTGCTCGCGCTGTATGCCTACGTCTGGTACGCGCGCAGACCTGGGCTCCGCCGATACGCCGCAGTGGCTTTCTTCTTTGCACTTGCGCTGCTCTCGAAGCCGCAGGCGATCCCAGAAATCCACAGGCAACGCCATCCCCGTGTGACATCCAACCTTGACCTCAACCGGAAGAGAGCAGATTCTTGTCAAGGCGGTAGCGGTACACACCGAGCCTTCGAAAAAGCCCCCAAGTTATTTGTTATCAAGATTTTGACCTCTAAACCCTTGGGGCTCAAGATTTTGCAGACACTTTTTGCAGAACCCGCGCCAGGCAAGGCTTTCCGAGGGGTGGGGGGAGGGGGGGTACCCCAAAACCATGATTCTTACGTCCCTTCCCGTCTGCTAAAATTGCGCCCCAGACTTCTCGTCGGCATCTTTATTTTCATGCGCACCATTCTTACGCGCACCCCGAAGCGCGGCTTCACTTGACGGCGTTCCTTCTAAGACGCCCGTGTGTCGTTTCCAACCAGTTCTCAGTTCCCGGTTCTCAGTTCTCAGTTGAGGACATGAAAGGAAGCCGCCTATGCTGCGCAAGGTCTGCGTCTTGTCGTCTCTGTTCGTTGTCTTTACCATCGCTGCCGTCGCACAGGACTCGCGCCATTTCACCTTCCATTACGCTTTCACGGTGAAGAATCTGCCCGCGGGGAAGAAGGTTCGCGTATGGATTCCCGCCGCCCAGTCGGATGCCTACCAGAACGTGAAAGTCGTTTCCGCCAAGGGCGACCTGCCGGTGAAGAGAACCCGCGAGTCGAAATATGGCAATGAGATCTACTTTGCCGACACTAACAGTACAACTCAACCAGAACTGCACTTCGATGTGGAGTACGACGTTGTACGCCACGAACGTGTCGCCTTAAATCCTGCGCCACATGTGGTCTCGGCGTCGATTTCATCCTCTGAGCGAGAGGACGACCTGCAACCCGACGCGCTGGTGCCCATCACCGGCTTGCCTGCGGACCTCGCGGCCAAAGTGACGCAAGGCAAGACGCAGTCGCTCGACAAGGCCCGCGCCATTTACGACTACGTCTTCACCACCATGAAGTACGACAAAACCGGTACTGGTTGGGGACGTGGCGACGTGCTCTACGCTTGCGACGCCAAGAAGGGAAACTGCACCGACTTTCACTCGCTGTTCATCGCGATGGCGCGATCACAGGGCATTCCGGCGCGCTTTGAAATTGGCTTTCCGTTGCCGCCCGACAAGCATTCTGCGGAGATCGCCGGATACCACTGCTGGTCGGACTTCTACATCGACGGCAAAGGTTGGATTCCCGTCGACATCTCCGAGGCGTGGAAGCATCAAGAGAAGCACGATTACTTTTTCGGAGCTCACGACGTGAATCGAGTGCAGTTCAGCATGGGCCGCGACCTGCGCCTGAATCCCGCGCAAGACGGCAAGGCCCTGAATTACTTCGTCTATCCGTATGTGGAAGTCGATGGGCAGGAATATGCGAACGTCTCGCTGGCCTTCTCATTCGCGGACGTGGCGCCGACGGTCGCTGGGAAATGACCTTCGCTCTACCCCGCTCATTCGTCTTCATGCGAATGAGCGGGGTAAAGACTGTCCGCGGCGTCGATCGCCGCTTCTAGGGCGTATAGATTTCCGCGCTGGCGAGAACGCTGAAGGTGCCGTTGGACGTCTTCACCTGACCGCCCGCAGCCAGGACCTGCCCGTTCTGGAGAAGTGTAGTTGTGTGCCCGGCTCGGGCCTGGTGCATGCTTCCGGTGAGCAGCCAGGACAGGGTGGATGAGTCGTAAAGGCGGCAGATGGCATCGGTCCCGTATCCACTCTCCCCTCCCGCCAGCAAAGCCTTGCCAGTAGTGAGCAGGGTTAACGGGCCGTTCGGAGGATTCACGCCGATGTTATGCGTGGCAGTCCAAGTGCCCGCGACCGGGTCGTAGAATTCGCCGGAATAACTCGCAAGATTTCCTCCGAAGACGACCACGTCACTGTTGGTGAGAAGTGCCGCACTGGTGCTTGGATGGCCGAATTTCATTGTGCTGGTCAAGGTCCAGCTGCCGTTGGAATAGAGCTCAGCGGTGTTACTTTTCAGTCCCCCACCCGCCATCAGGACCTGGCCACTCTGGAGCAGCGTCGCGTGCGTCGATCGGGCGAAGTTCAGGCTGCCGGTCTGTGTCCAAGTGCCCGTGGAGGGCTCGTACAGCTCAGCGCTGGCGAGTGTACCGTTTGCGTTGGCACCGCCCGCAACCAGCACCTGACCGTTCTTGAGGAGCGCGACCCCTTGCGCGAAACGGGGCGCTGCCATGCTGCCAGTCGCCGTCCATTGACCCGTCGACGGGTTGTAGAGTTCCGCCGTGGCAGTGTAAGTGACAACGCCGCGGATATCGGTGTTGACGATCCCGCCCGCCACCAGGACTTCTCCGGTTGGGAGCAACACTGCGGTATGGGCATACCGTCCTGTCGCCATCCTGCCCGTGAAGGTCCACTTGCCTGTAGCTGGGTTGTACAACTCGGCGCTGGTGAGTCCTGGGCTCGAACTTTCGCCGCCTGCAACCAGCACCTGGCCGTTCGCGAGGAGCGTGGCGGTGTGGCCAACGCGGGCGACGTTCATCCCACCGGTATTCGCCCATGTCCCAGAACTCGCAGCTCGAGCGGGAAAGGGTATGCTCGCCACCAAGCCGGTGACCAATGCTGCTAACACGAGCGTGCGAACTGCTGCAAAACTGCGTATGTTTTCGCCAATCATAGTAACTCCTTAGTAGACGGCTGGAAGCCAATCACAAAACCGTGTCGTCATGACGGTTCTGATGGAGTCATCGATCGACGGGTGAGCATCGGTCCCTGAGTTTCGGCTACACCCAGTTGACCAGATGCGGACATTGTTGGTGTCACGGGGCTGTCAACAGTTAGTCAAGGTTGGTGACAAGTCAAGCAGACCGCCGCCGGACCGCCACTGGATTTATCGGCCACACAGAAGCGATTGCCCGAGCCCCTGCATGGGGAGAATTGCGGCAGGCGGAAGTTCTTCCCTCTGCGATCCATTCACTTGCGGCCGGCTACCATGTCGCCCGGCCCCGGGTTCCCCGAGGGCTGCGGAGCATCGCGTGGCGCAGCGATTGGGGCCGGGGAGACTCCGTCGGCAGGCTTCGGGGCGTTTTCAGAATCTTCCCCGGGACGGCGCAGGCTGGGGGCGTTTGCGGGCCGGTCTTCCTGCTTGGCCTCGGTGTCTTTGTCAGACTTCTCGAGGATCACTTCTTTTTCGGTGCGCACGATCTTCTGGCCGCCAACTTTCATGGTTTCTACACGCACGACTTCGTCGCTCACGATGCGGACGAAGTCCACGTCCTGCGGCGGATCGCCGTAGATCCATTCCTCGTATTCGGTGTCGCCGTCTTTCTCGCGCACCTTTTTCGGTGCCTTGCCTTTGGCGTGCAACACCATCTCCGTATTCATTCCCACCAGCACGTGGTGCGCCTGAATGGCCGCCTTCACCTTGGGAGGCACGGTATCCAGATATGCTTCTTCTTTGTTTCTCGCTTTGAAATCGAGCACGGGCAAGAGGAGATCGCGCAACTGCCGCGCGGTCATCTCCGGAACGTACTTGTCGAAGTAGACATCCAGATAGGTTCCGTGCGGATTGGGCTGCGATTCGTTGGGCGACAGCGGAACCTGAGCGTTCGCCCCGGAGATCTGGATGTGCTCGTACCACTTCTTGCGATGAACCGGGCCGCCGTTGATATCGAAATGAATATGATCGTCCTTGATCTGCACATACGAGATGTGTGCCGGATCGCCCGGCTTCACCGCCGGTCCCCAGAGGGCGAGAGCCTGTTGCAACTCCGGCCCATTGGGTGTGGCCACCCCGTCTTTCAGCTTGACTCCCTTTGCACCCATGGGAAAGAACGCCCGCGCATAGACGATCTGGGTCTCGAAGTCACGGATGATTTCGAGGCGCGTCTGCTTCGACATGTGCGGGGCATTGGCAGGAATGGGGGGTGCGGGTGTTTGAGACTGCGGCGACGGGCTGCTCGACACCGGCGCTGACGGATGGTCCTGCGACGGAACTGGATTGCTGCTCTGTCCGCTGACAAGGATCGCCGGGAGAAGCACGGGAAGAAACAGGAGGGACGCGACGCGAAGACGTTGCATAAAACACCCCAGGGCCCACTTCGACCTATTATAGCGCGGCGGCGATTCGAACAACGTGGATCGAAACATCGGGTAGTGGCTCAATTTGACGACTTTTACCACGAAGGACACGAAGTCACACGAAGGAAACACCTACAAATCAAGCCCTTCGTGACACTTCGTGTCCTTC
>JADGNP010000481.1 GCA_017883425.1 Candidatus Sulfotelmatobacter sp.
GGAAGGGCACGGCTTCAGCCGTGCCGCCAGGAGCTGCAACGGGTTTCGGCTTTAGCCGCTGAGGGTGCACACTCTACACCATCGCGAGAACTGCTCTAGTTACAAGTCCCCTCATTGTGGTGTTCGGAATGCCCTCGTGGCGAAGACAGAGTTGTTTCAGTCGGACCCAGAGCCGCGAAGCGGCGCAAGAGTGCAGCCCACGGCGCAAGCTGTGGGTGGCAAAAGGAAGATGGGCAAGCCCCGAAGGGGCGAAAGAATGAGGTGTGCCCCACAAAGGTCGTCGTCCGCACTCACGCCGACTTCTCCGCTTGCAACGCTGCTGCCCTTGCCACCCGCACAGCCTCAACGACTCTGCGCCCCATCTCCGCCGTGGAAATCGCGGCATGGGATTTTCCAGCCAGATCCACCGTCCGAGCGCCCTGCGAGAGCACCGACGAAACGGCATTTTCAATACACATCGCTTCCTTCTCCAACTGGAACGAATGCCGCAGCAGCATCGCCGCCGACAGAATCGCTCCCAGCGGATTGGCAATTCCCTTCCCCGCGATGTCCGGGGCCGAACCGTGAACCGGCTCATACAACCCAACCGGCCCTCCTACGCTCGCCGAGGCCAGCAGTCCGAGCGAACCCACCACGCCGCCGGCTTGATCCGACAGAATGTCCCCAAACATGTTTTCCGTGAGCAGGACATCAAAGTTCGTGGGCCGCTGCACCAGCAGCATGGCGGCCGAATCGACATACTGGTGGCCCAGCTTCACCTCGGGGTAATCCTTACCCACGCGCGTCACCACTTCGCGCCAGAGCCGCGAGCATTCCAGCACGTTGGCCTTGTCCACCGACAGAACCTTACGCCGGCGCTTCATGGCCAACTCAAACGCCACGCGCGCGATGCGCTCGATTTCCGATTCAGCGTAACGCATGGTGTTAACCGCGACCCGCGAGCCCGGAGTTCCTTCGATCGAACGCGGCTGGCCAAAATAGGCTCCGCCCAGCAGTTCGCGCACAATCATGATGTCGGTGCCACGCACCAGTTCCGCCCGCAGAGGAGAGCAATCCTCGAGCGCCGGGAAGAACACCGCCGGACGCAGATTGGCATACGCACCAAGCTCGCGCCGCAAGCGCAACAATCCCGCCTCGGGACGAAGGTGGCCCGGATTGTGATCGAACGCCGGACTGCCCACCGCGCCCAGCAGCACCGCAGACGAAGCCAGGCAGGCCTGCACCGTATCCTCCGGCAGCGGATCGTTCGCCACCGTGAGGGCCGCTCCGCCAATGGGTTTGTGCTGAAGCTGAATTTGATGGCCGAAGCCGTCGGCCACCGCTTGTAACACGAGCACGGCTTGTGCGGTAACTTCCGGACCAATGCCGTCGCCGGGGAGGATGGTGAGGTTCAGAAGCATGAGGGCAATTTAGTAATTGAGTAATTTTGTAATTGGGTAATTGAAAACCTTGCAGCTGCGTAATTCTATCTTGAGTGGGGAAGAAAAGACCGCGGGAGAGTCTCGCTGTCAAATTACTCAATTACAAAATTACCCAATTCCCCAGTCCCTACACGCCCCAGAGATAGTCTTCCTGCTGCGTCTGTTCGTGGCGGGAATCGCCGTGCACAGGCAAGGGCACTCCAAACGCGTTCGTCTGCGGCCCCATTGGAAACGGCTTCGCCGGCTCCGGCACCGGAGACGGAGCGTTAACCGCAGCCGCTTTCGCCGGAGCAAGGGGTTCAATGAGCGGCGTCGCCGAGCCCGACGGCTTGTGCGTGTCGCGGATCAGTTCCAGCAGGTGGTGATCTTCCACTTTCTTGATCTTGTCCGCCAGCCGTACAAAGCGCCGGTAAATATCGTCCAGTGCCCGGCGATCGAACTGGTAGCCCAACTGCTCACACCGGATGCCCAGCGCGTGACGGCCGGAGTGCTTGCCCAGCACCAGTATCGAGTCGGGCACGCCCACCGACTGCGGCGTCATGATTTCGTAGGTCAGCGGATTCTTCAGCACGCCATCCTGGTGAATGCCGGCCTCGTGCGCAAACGCATTGCGCCCGGTGATCGCCTTGTTCGGCTGCACCGGCACACCCGTGATCTCGCTCAACATCTGGCTGGCCGCGAAAATCTGCTCGCCGACCACTCCGGTTTCGTAAGCGAACTGATCCGGCCGAACCCGCATTGCCATCACAATTTCTTCCAGCGACGCATTCCCCGCCCGCTCTCCGATCCCATTGATCGTGCACTCGACCTGCCGCGCTCCCGCGGCCACCGCTGCCAGCGCATTGGCCACAGCCATGCCCAGATCGTTATGGCAGTGCGCGGAAATGGTTATATTCTCAATTCCCTTCACGCGCTGCCGAATTGTCGTGATCAGATCTCCGAACTCGGCCGGTATGGTGTAGCCTACCGTGTCAGGAATATTCAGCGTGGTTGCTCCCGCTTCGACTACCGCCCCCAGCACCCGACACAGAAAATCAGGGTCGGTGCGAGTGGCGTCTTCCGGTGAGAACTCCACATCATCACAAAGCAACTTGGCGAGGCGAATCGCTTCCCGGGCCTGCTCCACACACTGATCGGGCGTGATCCGCAGCTTGTACTGCAAGTGGATATCGGAAGTCGCCAGAAACACGTGGAGCCGCGGACGCGCCGCGTCCTTCAGAGCCTCCCAGGCGCGCTCAATGTCGGGACGGCAGGCCCGCGCCAATCCGGCAATAATAGGACGCCGCACCACCGACGCGATCGCCTTCACCGATTCAAAGTCACCTTCGGAGGCAATCGGGAAACCAGCCTCGATTACATCTACACCCAGACGGTCGAGCTGGTGAGCCAGGCGCAGCTTTTCCTGCTGGTTCATGCTGCAGCCAGGCGACTGCTCCCCGTCTCGAAGTGTGGTGTCGAAAACCGTTATGCGGGCTCGCTCTGCGGTCATGGAACTCCCTCAAAACAAACTGACCCTCTATGGTACGGGCGGCGGCCATAGAAGCAAAACTTATAATTCTTCAGTAATCATTAGCAGCAATTGTATAATAAGTTTTGCTAATGATCATTCGACAATTGATTAAGGAGTCGGCGCATGGAGCTTTCCCAACTCGAAGTATTCCTGGCCGTGGCCCGCGAGCATCGCTTCTCGCGCGCCGCTGAGAAACTCTACCGCACTCAGTCCGCCGTCAGTCAGACCATCCGCAAGCTTGAGGACGAACTCGGCGAAGCGCTGTTCGACCGTTCTTCGCGCGAGGGCGTCCTGACCGACGCTGGAAAGGTTCTCCTCGAGTATGCCGAAAAGCTGATCAACCTGCGCAGTGAAGCGGCGGAATCTCTGACCGAACTGCGGGAACTGCAGAAAGGCAAGCTGGTCATCGCGGCCAACGAATTCACGGTGCTCTACCTGCTGCCGTTATTGGCCGAGTTCCGCCGTCTGCATCCCATGATCAAGATCACGGTTGAACGAGCTCTCGGCAGTCACATCCCCGACGACGTCCTCCGCTACAACGCGGAGTTCGGCGTGCTGTCCTATGAACCCCAGGAAGCCAGCCTGCATTCGGTGGTCGTGTATCTGGACGAACTCGTGTTAATCGTTCCCCCCAAACACCCGCTGGCCTCTGCGCCGCAGATCAGCATCCGGCAGTTGGGCGCCGAATCCTTTGTAGCGCACATTGTGTCCTCGCCTTACCGCGAGAAAGTCATCCAGCTGTTCAAAACGCACAAAACACCACTGCACATGGACCTCGAACTGCCCACGCTACAGGCCATCAAGCAATTCGTGGCCATGGGGCATGGAGTGGCTTTGGTCCCTGAGATCAGCGTCGAGACCGAGTTAGCCCGAGGAGAACTAGTGGGAATCTCCGTGCGGGAATTGCAGTTGAAACGAAAGCTGCGCCTCATCTACCGCAAAGACGCGAACCTGTCGCACGCTGCCCGGGCCTTTCTGAAAGTAGCCGAAGCCGTGGCTACCGATCGCAAAGGACGCTACCGTTTCCAGCGCGAGAACTAGCCCATCTTCTCCGCGCTCTTCGCGAGTTCCTCAGCGATCTTCGCGGTTAAGGTGTTGAAAAGCGGTTACGCGTTCCCGCACTCTGGGCGAAGATGCAACCAGGTGTACTACTTGCATCCGTGCCGGGAACTCCCGTCGCTCCAGCCGCAAAGCGGCGGAAGAATGCAGCCCACGGCGCAAGCCGTGGGTGGTAATGTGGGAAATGCGCAAGCCCCGGAGGGGCGACAGAAGAGCTATGACACAGACGCCGTAGGGAACGCTACAAACCCGCCGCATTCAACTCGTGCGCACAGATCCACAAAAACAAAAAGGAGCAAAGCGAACTTTGCTCCTCCGCTAAGAAATCCGCGCCCAGCTCAGCAGTCGGCGCAAACCTGCTCTTCCCGGAACGACGCCAGCGCCGCATCCACCGAGGGATGAACCTCCAGCACCGAATCCAGATTCGTCAG
>JADGNP010000078.1 GCA_017883425.1 Candidatus Sulfotelmatobacter sp.
CACCTGCTGGCGCTGCGGCTTTTTCAGGATCAGATCCCCGTCGTCCTGCGCTCGTATGGTCGCATTGTGCTGGCGACCGGCCACTATCTCCGGCTGGCATTCAAGCCTTTGCTGTTTGTGATTGTGCCGATGATTTTTCTGATTGTGCAGCTTGATCGCTATTTGGGCTCTGAGCCGCTCCCGGCGGGGCAGTCATTTTTGGTAGAGGTGCGGATGGCTGATTCCAACGCCCTGAATGAGGCCTCACTCCAACTACCGGATGGGCTGGCGACTACGGCCCCGGCAGTGCACGTGCCTTCGGAAAGCGAAGTTGCCTGGAGAGTTATCGCCGCAAGGGCCGGAGAATACATCGTCAACATTCAAGCCTCTGACCAGACCTTCTCCAAGCGAGTAGTCGTGGGCTCCGGCTTGTCGCGCTTGTCGTCCGTCCGCCTTCGCGGGAAATTCTGGGAGCGTATTTTCGTCTCTGGAGAACCCGCTCTGCCCGAGAACAAATTCATCGAAGCCATCGACGTACAGTATCCTGCCCGGAACATAGCTTTCGCCGGGATCGAATGGAAATGGATCTGGTTGTTCTTTGTTTTGTCTCTGGGCGCAGGTTTTCTTTTCAAGAGTATTCTTGGGATTGAAATATGAAATGGCGCGGAACAACTTCCCCAGCTGAGCGCAGACGGCTTCTCGCATGTCTCGCGGTTCTCGGCATCGTACTGCTTTGCCCTCTAAGCAGCCACGCATACGCGGGGCCCGGAGCGGGTTTCGCCGTCCTCTCTTCTTTCTGGACGCTTTTCGTTGCCTTCCTCTATTCCGTGTACGCCTTTCTTGTATGGCCTTTCCGGCAGTTATTTCGCCTGTTGCGGCGGCGCAAGGCCTACGAAAAAGCACAGATCAAACGCGCCGTAATTCTCGGCTTCGACGGCATGGACCCGGAATTGACCGAACGATTCATCGCCGAAGGCAAGCTGCCCAATCTCGCGAAGCTGCGTGAGCACGGGACCTTCCGGAAATTGCGGACTACATTTCCACCTATTTCTCCGGTCGCCTGGTCTACCTTTATGACCGGCGTGAACCCCGGCAAGCACAACATCTACGATTTTCTCGCCCGGGATCTCAGCAATTACCTTCCCTACCTGTCCTCGGCGGAAATCAAGGGACCAAAGCGCAGCTGGAAGATTGGCAAGTACACCATCCCGCTCGGCCGCCCCAGAATCAGAGGCATGCGCCGTGGAACACCTTTCTGGCACTGGCTGGGCGAAGCCGGCATTTTCTGTTCCGTGATTCGCGTGCCGGTGACTTTTCCACCGGAGAAATTCTCCGGAGTTTTGCTTTCCGGCATGTGTGTCCCTGACCTGAAAGGCAGCCAGGGAACTTTCTGTTTGTGCACAACTCGCCCCAGCGGCGACAAGTTTCGCGAAGGCGGGGTTCGCGTTCCGATCGAGCGCACCGGCTCGCGGTTGAGTTCCTATGTTCCCGGCCCGGACGATCCTCTGACGCCTGGTTCCGGCGCCGAACTGCGAGTGAATTTTGAAATTCATCCCGACCACAGCAGGAATCAAGCCCGCTTCACGGTGGACTCACACAGCTTTACATTAAAAGTTCGCGACTACTCGGAGTGGATTCCCGTGAAGTTCAAAGCAGGTATGGGCTTCAATGCGCACGGAATCTGCCGTTTTTATCTCAAGGAACTGTCGCCCGAGGTCGAGGTCTACGTGACGCCGGTGAACATCGATCCCGGCAGGCCCGATCTACCGATCTCTCACCCCGTGACCTACTCCATCTACCTGGCAAAACTGTTTGGGCCTTATGCCACGCTGGGACTCGCCGAAGACACATGGGCGTTGAACGAAAAAGTATTGGACGATCAGGCCTTTCTCGCGCAGTGTTACGCCAACCATGACGATCGTGAGCGCATGTTGTTCGACGCCCTGGAAAAAACCCAGCAGGGCCTCTGCGCCTGCGTGTTCGACACCACGGACCGGGTACAGCACATGTTCTGGCGCTACCTCGACGACGACCATCCCGCCGCCCGCGATGTGCCTCGCGATCAGCGTCCTACCGTGATCCAGGATCTTTACGCCCGCATGGACGAACTGATTGGCCGCGTCATGAAGCAGATTGACGACCAGACTCTGCTGATGGTCGTCTCCGACCACGGCTTCAAGTCGTTTGCTCGCTGCGTCAATCTGAATGCGTGGCTACACCAGAACGGATATCTGGCACTGCAGCCCGGAAAGACCGAAAGCGGCGACTGGTTCGACGACGTGGACTGGTCTCGCACCCGCGCCTACACCATGGGTCTGAATGGACTGTACATAAACCTCAAAGGCCGCGAGCGCGAGGGCATCATTGAGCCAGGCGCCGATGCAGATGCGCTGAAAGACGAACTGCGGCGCAAACTCGACGGGCTCGTAGACCCTGCCTCGGGCCGCCCCGGCATCACCGGTGTCTTCGATTGCGACTCTGTGTATGCGGGTCCCTACGTGGATAACGCACCGGATCTGATTGTCGGTTACGGCGACGGCTTCCGCGCCTCTTGGGATTCCGTCATGGGCAAAGTTACCACCCAGATCTTCGAAGACAACCTGAAGGCGTGGAGCGGCGACCATTGCATTGATCCCCGGCTGGTTCCCGGAGTCTTGTTCTGCAATCGCAAGATCAGCGATGAGAAGCCCGCCATTGTCGACGTCGCTCCCACGGTTCTGAAATTGTTTGGCCTGGCGCTTCCCGGCCACCTGGATGGGAAACCCTGGACGGTCGGCGCGTCCATTGGACCCTCCGTCGCGCCCTCCACCGCACCCTAACCTGGCCGCGCCCAGGCGTGGCACATTACTATGGTCGAATCGTGATCACTATCGTCTCGGGCTTACCGCGCTCCGGTACATCGCTGATGATGCAAATGCTGGCCGCGGGTGGCATGCCTCTGCTCACCGATCTGGAACGCAAGCCGGACATCGACAATCCCCGCGGCTATTGCGAATGGGAGCCCATCAAACTCCTGCCCAAGCAGCCGAATCGCATCGACGAAGCCGAAGGAAAAGCCGTGAAAGTTATTTCTCAGCTTCTTCTCTCGCTTCCTCAAGGCAGGAATTACAAGCTGATTTTCATGGAGCGCCCGCTGCTCGAGGTTCTCGCCTCGCAAGATGAAATGCTCAAGCGCCGCGGATCCATCGAGTCCGTCGATCCCGCGCTGCTGACCGCCGCCTTCCGCAATCACATGAGAGAACTCGTCGCCTGGCTCGAGCACAGAGAGGACATTCCCGTTTGCCGCATGGGCTACCGAAAAGTGCTCACTGACCCAGCTGGCTCCGCCAAGGCGGTCCGCGATTTCCTCGATCTTGACTTGAATGTGGAAGCGATGGCCCTTGCAGTGGATCCTTCGCTGTACCGCAACCGGCGCTCCTGAGCCGTGATGCGCAACAGAACGAACCCATCTACAAGCGAGGAAACGGATCCATCAGGGCCGGGCCTCTGAGCCGCGCCCCGAAACCCCGAGCGAAGTCTAGGGATCTCCCATCTCAGCCTTGAAAGGGCCGCATCCTGGCCGTTAGACGACGCCGCCTCCTCTCTGCGCATTCGCAGAATGCGCCCTAAAAAGCAAAAGCCCCCGATTCGTATCGGAGGCTCAGAAAAACTACGCGCTATGGATCGCCCCCGTTACATGAACGCACCTTCCCCCGCTCCTTGCCACGTAAACGTGGCCGGTGTCTGGAAGCAATCGGTATGGGGTTTGCGCATCATTGCTAGAACTCAGTTATCACTCTGGCATCATTTCGCAAATTCGTCAATAGCTAAACTGATGTGTAAATGGTGTTCGATTTGGAACTTTTGGAACTCCTGACCACCGCGGAGAAGAAATCTTGAAATGACTTGTGTGAAAATTCGAAGTTGCCATCCGAAGTAGTTACCAAGCCAGTCGCAAGAACATCTCGAGTTACGCTCTCAGCATCGACGTTTGCTAGAACCTGCTGTTCTCGGAGGTACTGAAGACCAAGAGCCACGGCGTCCGTCCATTCGGCGACAGATATAGATCGCTGCTCCTTAGCCAATGATTCGGCAAGTTCCTCTAAGGCCGTTATGCACGCTACTGATGATCTTCCACGTTCGTTCTTGCTCTCCCAATGAAAGATCCACGAGACGAAGCGCTCGTAAACTTTGAACAGCGATACGGGCAATCCCTCTTTGCTGCGAAGAAGAGCGATCACCATCCAAAGAGTTAGGGGGCGTCGACAGAGCCTAAGGATTTCTGGATGCATGTGAAAGTGAAGATAGTCCGCAGGGCTCGCATGATCAAAACAGCGACGAAAAGCCTTCACTGAACCGTATTGAGCCGTTAAACTCTCGACTGCGTCTGTTTCACTCAAAGGCGCTATTGCAAGTTTATGAAAGGGAAGAATGGCACTTGGAAACGGTCGACTGGTAACCAACAAGCCACAGCGAGGCGCTTCTTCAGCTAGGGTCTCAATCTCGCTCAAGCACTGTCGTCTGGATTCCCCCGGTACTTCATCGAGACCATCAAGCAACAACGTCACGTAACCTTTGCACGCTAAGGCTCTGAACGCTTCAGGAGAAACGTTGATATCCGAACGATTGATGCTAGCGAGTATCAGGCGTTCGAGCGAACGCGTTGCCCCATATCGTCTCAGGTCAACCAGCACTGGAGTCTTCGAGTGTTTGCGACGAGAGGGTGGACGGCGGAGCAGATATGCTGCCTCTTCCCGTGCAAAGCGGTGTAGCAGCGTGCTTTTGCCAGAGCCGGCATCACCCACTATGAGAATCCGCGGATATTTTCTCAGGACTCTTGGCAGGTCCCCGACTGTGATATGGTCGGCAAAGAATTTGTGCCACTTTTGGTCGTCTTTGCGGTCCAGAAATTCCTCAACGCTCGGCAATACAGACCCGTTCGAGGCGGAACGCTCTGCCTCCCGTGAGAACTGTTCAACCTTTTCAGGGGTGCTGAGGCGAATCGGTACCCGGAATCGACCCATGCCCTTAAAGGCCTGTGCTCGCCCGACCTGACGCAGGTACGCCTTCAACCAAGACCAGTACCTTCGCCGGGTTCCCTCCTCAGGCAAGAATTGTGTGGCAGTTTCTGATCGCACCTTGGGGGTCCCGGGGAACATGCCGCGTAGTCGTTCTGTGGGTACCCATCCACAAAACCTTCTGTAGGGCTGCAAATCCCCAGTTCTCCACCAGAACTCCGTTTCCTGCGCTCTGAAGATCGCAAAGCCTCTGAATCGCTTGTGCAGGCAGACCGCGATGAGTATTGTGCACAAATATCCATCTGACCATCCGGCCAGACCAATGTCTTGCGGCTCCCCAAAAGTCCTCATCGATCTTCTTTAATAGGGTACGAAGAGACCGAATCTCGTCTGGCCCATAGATCTGAAATATGGTCCGTTCAGACTCCAGGTAGCCATCACACTTGAGGTCACCCGACCTGCCGTGCGCCCGAATGCGGCGGAAATCGGACGGATAGGCGTTCTCCATCAGTTCGGAGAACAGGTCCTGGAACGCCTCCCCCCTGCTCTTTAGAAATCTCAACTCAAACTCGCGATTGACGTGACGAATGAAATCGCTGTCGTCTTGTGCGTTGTGAGTCATTGACATCCTTAGGGAAGAACTCCCTCTCAAAACCGTCATTTTGTTCCGCAGCATGCCCGGGTTGCCTGATCGCCTGTTGCCGAGGATGAGATGTAGTCAGCGGAACCGCCTAAATTCGTCGGCGTCGCAACTAGGCTCTACGCTCAAAAGCATACTACTGACCAGATAGCATACAGACGTTAGACAAGGAGAGAGCGGTGCTCCGCTGCGGATGTGCTAGCACCAAACAACGCGGGTGCAACGGACACGCTAGCTGATGTATGGAACACGACGACGCTTATCGGACAAGGTGGCCTCGAGCCTCTAAACCCACGCTCCTCGCCCAATTCAGTCGGTACGGCATCGGGGAGGAAACGGCGCGGGAGTTTGAAATCTCGTATGGTGCCGGACTAAACAGCAGCTTCATTATTCCACTTCACGATCCGCCAGGGTCTCGTATTGGATACGCTACTGTAACGGATTCTGGCAGCCGGGTTATCGTGCCTGAGACGCTGATGGCGGCCGAACTACTGTACAACTGCCACCGCGCAGTTGTTAGTGGGAGCAAACAGGTAATCGTGGTACAGGATTTTCTCGATTGCTTCCGGGTGTCTCAGTGCGGATTCCGTTCCGTCGTCGCCCTGCTCGGGCAGAGCATGTCAGAAATCCAGGAAATAGAACTCGTTGCCCGCTTTCGAACTGCCGTGCTGATGTTCAGCGGAGACGATGCAGGCTGGGCCCTAACCCGGGAGTGCGTTCTCCGCCTGGTAACACAGATGTCGGTGCACGCTGCCGTGCTTCCATCCAACCGAACTCCCCGCGACCTCAGTCATGCAGATCTGTTGTCTGTTTTGCGGTACTCCGGTACGACGGAATGAGTCTAAATCCAGCCGACCTGTCGACTTGCAGAATGAGGTCGTAGTGCGGTTGCCGGATCGCGCACGCCCACCTGCCGCAGACGTGAGTGCTAGTTCGTGCGACACCGAGCGTGGTGCTCAAGAGCACCCGGCCGAGTCAGCGAAGCCGCTATAATCTTGACTTGACCCATGGCGCGGCGGATTTGGAAGCGGCTCACTCCGAGGACCCGCGATACTTTTCTTATGTCCTGGCCATGGACGTGGATCGCAACAATCGCCATCGCCAATACGGCTGTCAGGCCGCTCAGCAACACTGCCAGATCGGCAGCTGCATCAATCTGCTGCGCGTCAGGCAGTATTCTCTGTCCGAGGCCATGCTGTGACTCCTCGAAAGAATCAACAACCTGTACCGGTCCGCTTGCTAGGCGATTCTTACGTTGCCTGGTTCGCGAAGCCGGCGGGCGGTAGCCGGCGCGGACATTTTTTATGGCGTTGGCCACTATACCGAACAAAAACTTTTGTGCACTTCCGCGCGATGCTTCGAACGCAGAACCAGCACGGCCAAGGAGAAGCAGGTATGTCTCCGAAACGACTTCGTCAATCATATCTGCCGGTAAGTCTGGGCCAAACCGGCGGGCAAGACCTCTAATAATCGGCGGGGCGACGCGGCGGAATTCTAGAGCCGCATCATTATCGTGACGGACGAACTCGGCTAGGAGCCGGTCAAGCGCTTGCTGCGCCAGAGGCATCTTTTCTCCTCGGGCCGCTGTCGGCGGCCTTCGTCAATGAACGAAGGCTGTCGGAGCGTCGCCCGGGGGCATTGCGGCTCGTGGCCGCACCTACGGCGCCTTCGCTTGCTGATTGATTATATCCAGAGTCGGGGCCGGGTTATTGCAATTTCCTACCCGGCCCTAACTCGCTCTATGCAACGGCCGCGCCAACCTCCTCCTCCTTTTCAGAGGCCGGCATCCTGGCGATAAGGTCCCGCATGGCGGTGGTGAGGAACGAACTCCACACCTTCGTGGGATAGGAAGGCCCCCAAAAGGCTCCTCTTCCTTGCTACGTTCACGCGGCACGGGTGGCTGGAGCCAGTCTAGGGGGCCTTTCGGAAACAGGTCGTATGGACGGTCCCTCCCTGCACCACTTTTTTCCTTGCACCCTTTCGCCCCTCAGCACCAGCCTATTTGTCGGAAACGTGTCGAAGAACTGATACAGATCGCTGGGTTCTTGCGAAACATTGTTGGGGATGTTGAGTGCACGAATGTCCCACGGAGGGTTTGGAAATGCCTGACTTTCAGCGGAATCCAATTGAATCATCTCGTCGTGTCGGCAATTCGCATAGTTCCTCTCGCTTGCCGATTCTCGATCTAGCGAATGAGAAACACTATTCGATCCTTGAGATTGCTGAGCTTTGGGCGCTGAGTCAGAGGACCGTGCGAAGAATATTTGAAAACGAACCTGGAGTGATCGCATGGGCTCATGCGGAAACGATGCGAAAGCGCGGATACCGTACTTTGCGAGTACCAGAGACGGTCCTTCAGCGAGTTCATCGCAAATTGCGCCAACTTCCTTAGCAAACCCACAGCTGAGGTAGCACCCACCACTAATCAACATGAGAACGAGGGATGACGCAGACGAGAATTCGCCTCACAAGGGCTGAGTTGCACGAAAAGGTGTGGGCGACTCCCATGCGGACGCTAGCCAAGGAATTTGGCTTGTCCGACGTCGGCCTAGCAAAGGTCTGCCGAAAGCACAATATTCCGGTTCCGCCAGTTGGATATTGGCGGAGAAAAGAAACTGGCTACAAAGTTAGCCGCCCCTCACTGCCTGCCTCCAAGGATGGACAGGAGTCTCTGGACATCTATGTCAGGGAGCGCCTACGTCCGGAATTTGCCGCGCTGGCGCAGGAGCCCGCGCCCAACGTAGTAATTCCATCTGAACTGTCGCATCCACTAGTACTGAGATCGGAAAGACTGCTTGGACACGGAAAGGTGAACCAGAGAGGGCTTCTCATATCCAAGAACGGAGCCCTGTCTCACATCCTTGTTTCCAAGGAGCAATTGCCGCGTGCGCTCAGAATTCTGAATGCACTGCTTGGAGCGCTTGAGGAAAGGGGACAGCCTACTTCGTGGTCAAAGGAAGAAGGCGCACTCCTGACAGTAGGTATCGACGGCGAAGCAGTCAGGTTCTCTCTGTCGGAAGTCACTGACAGCGTGCCTCACGTCTTGACCCCGCAAGAAGTGCGCTCTTGGATGGCACCCAAGCACGATTACAAGCTCACCGGCAGGCTGCAACTGCAATTGGATAACCTGCCTTCATATATGGGACCGATCCGCCGCAGTTGGTCTGACGGAAAACAGCAGCGCATCGAAAATTGCATCGGGGACTTCATCATCGGCCTCCGTGTCTCAGCGGCGGTCATCAAGAAACACAGGCAAGAGGTGGAAGAACGGGAGCGCCGCTGGTCGGAGGAGCGAAAGCAAGAAGAAGAGGAGCGGCGTAAGGCAGAAGAACACAAACGGAAGGCTGAGTTTGTCACGGAACTCATCGGCAACTGCGAAGAAGCGACTCGCCTTCGAGAATTCGTTAAAGCCATCGAGGAACGAACCGCGCGGTCGGATTTTTCCGATGATGAAAAGGGTGATATTCAGCAGGTAGTGGAATGGACTAGGGAGTACGCCGATTCCTTGGATCCACTTTCTGATCTTCCCGAGGCGATCGATGAATTCGTTCGGCCCGAAAGCAAGTACTCGTGGCTGAAGTGAAGCTGTTTAATGCCCGTTCGCTCGCGGAGCAGATCGGTTCGGACTCGCACGTGCCCAATTCGTTCACACGTCGATTACCAATGCACAACGCTGCAACAACTAACATATCTCTTTGATCGCAACCTATGCCAAATACATGGTTCACTGCTGATCTCCATCTAGGACACGCAAACATCATCCGCTATTGCAGTCGGCCTTTCTCCACCGTCGCGGAGATGGATCAGGCACTTCTTGAACGCCTGAATGCGTCGGTCAAGGCGAATGACATTCTTTATTTCCTAGGGGACTTCAGTATCGGGAACCCGGCCCGGGTACTCGAATACCGTCGCCGGATTCGATGTAAGAAGATCTTCGCCGTGCCTGGAAATCACGACAAACAGGCTCGCAAGCTGAAAGAGGAATTCTCCTGGCACGACAGTCTGGCGGAAGTTTCGATCCACGGTCAACCGATCGTGCTTTGTCACTACGCCCTGCGTGTCTGGAACCGTTCTAACCACGGATCATGGCACCTGTATGGACATTCTCATGGGCGCCTGCTGGAAGCTCCCAACGCGCTCTCCATGGACGTGGGAGTCGACACGCACGATTTCCGCCCATGGCACTATGACGAAATCGCCGACATCATGAGGAAAAAAGCAGAGGCTCCGGCGGCGGCCTCAGATCACTAGCAATCCCGGCACATGCGTCCAGTCAAAGGCAAGAATCTCGGATCGCGACGCTATTACTTCTGAGAGCTGGGAGTTTCCGCCGCCGCTAAGAGGCGAAGTCGTCCCTTGATTCCCGCCTCGATAGATGAGGCAATCTGATCGGGAAAGTCCTTTGGCAGCTTTGACACCACAGAGTCAACCGCGGCGGTTCCTCCGGCTAGCAGTTCGTGGACAACGGATTCAACCGCCTCTCGCCCCACCCCAGCTTGATCTGCCGTCTGAAAAAAGTGACGTGGCGCAATCTGCCTGATCTGGTAGTGCGGTTTTGTACCGAATGCCATAGCCAGCCGAAACTGTTTCCACAAGATCTGCTTTGAATCGACGCTAGGCTGGGCTGAGATGACATCGTAGAGTGGCGTCATGCGAAAACGTCCACCTGGGGAGAGAAAGATGCTGAAGTTTTTCGCATGTCCGTCGGTAGCTCCCATGAGCCAGAAGGCGATGGTCGCTTTTAGAAATGAGCGCTGATCTGAGAGTGGTTCATCACTGCCTCGCAGCATCTCAAGGATGTCCGTTATGCCTGGACCGCCATCGCTCTCGTATTTCAGGGTCGGCGGCACCGAGAGTGCCTGGCAGGAATCCTCTTGCGGCAGACGCAACAGCCTGTGATCACCAGTCCAGAGTCGATCGAAACGCTCAACAATCAGAACACGCCTCTCTCCGAAGGTTTCGATTTCCGCATTTGCAGCCGGTAGACCCAAAGCATTGAGGATCTTGAGGCAGAGATATTCATTCTCAACACTTGAGGTGAGGTCCACTCCGTTGGGGAGCTTTCCGATCGTAGGCTTGAAGATGTGCGTCGTCGCAGTTGTGCCGCGGGGTTTGCACCATCTGCCGTTCCAACGCAGCAGAGCGGTCTTCTCTTGACCGCCGGCGATAGATATTCGGAAGCTCTCATCTTCCGTAATTCCAAGGGGTGCGGTTGCTAGATTGTGAAGAATGGCTGCGATTTCGCGTTCACTGACGGGTACGGCATCGATCACGCCTGCAGGAGTGGGTTCGGAGTCCTCAGGAAGGAACTGTAGCGCACCCACACAGTCATGACCGATCGCCCTCAACAGGCTATAAGCGTCGGTTCCTTCGGCGTGCGCGCGCGCCGCGATCTGACGCCGCAGAGTATCGTTGTCCGGCAATAAATTCTCGAAAACGGCCAGCACGGGAGCACCTAGGTATGCCTGTTCGCGTAGAGGCAAGGAGAGTGATGCGGGCAGGGCCGACTCCCACTCCAGCCATGACCGGTCGTATTGGAAAGAGATTGCCCCCGAAGTCTCGCGTCGAAGTAGACCGACAAGACGACTGTTGAGAAAGATTCTTAGACGGTCGTGCGAGGTTCGCCGGGGCATTAGAAGAGTCTCTCAATGTCTTGGGATGAGCCCTTGGTGCGCGGACGGATCACTAATTCCAGGTCGAGCGCGGCAAGGGTGCGTAACACGGTATCGAATCGAGCGGCGGCAGAAGTCTCAATGTCGGAAACCGTCCGTTGGCGCACCCCGACTGTGGCGGCCAGCTTCTCCTGAGTTAAGCCGAGTTCGCGTCGCCGCTGTCGAATGTAATTCCCAAGTTGAAGGGGAGTTCGGGCAATGCTCTCCATGTTTGAGCTCTCTCTTGTCGTCTAGGCGCTTTTCCGCCTACATGCATTCTAGGCGCTTTTCCGCCTATTATCAAGTTAGGCGGTTTTTCGCCTAGACTACGCCGACTACAAGCATCTGCGAACTGAACGCTGGCTGCGAACACGCCGCCCCTGTCGCATCGAACACGAGCGAGTTTGATACAAACGTGATCGACTCTTGCGAATAATTCAGGAAGGCCTCGTAGACCCCGTGCTTGTGGCTCGCGCGGCACGGGTGACTGAGGGGGTCCGGGGCCTTTCTGCGATTGGTCACAAGGTGTGCCAAGCAGAGGGGTGCCGCTAGAGCGGTCAGATCCGCGTGTCGTGATGACACCGCAGTTGCCACTCAAACTTCGGCTCGAGTAAACAAATGGAAACCAACATGGTAGGTCGTGTCATACGCTTCACTCACGTGATCGCTCCCGTGCATTCGAAGATCGGTGCGACTCCTCAGCATTGAACGGGTATTCCGGGATTGGTCCGCGATCACATCTCTCACACATCGCCATCGAAACAGCGTTCATCAAAACTCACCAATCACCAGAGCCATGATTAAACGTGAGCAACTTCAACGAGGCCGGGTCTACCGTTTACAGTCGCGCAACCTAGAATGTGGCGTCTGGAATGGCAAGGATGGCTTCGTTGGTATCCGTACCAAGTTTGGCCGTCGATTTCTTGACATGGAAATTCACTGGGACCTGAGCGAGACATTCGGCACGGCCCAGGCCTTGGAACCACTGGGCGCTATTCCCAAATCAATCTCTCTGGACATAAGTCTTGGTACCAAATGCGGGAACTGCCATAAACCGGTGAACTACGTCAAACGTCACGCGGAACAAAAAGGAACAAGCGGCGAATGGCTCCATGATGATGGTAGCCCGAATTGCAGTATGCCTGTCCAGGGCGACAAGGCTCGCAAGGCCAGTCCGGTGGCGATTCCGAACGATGCGCTCTTTGCAGAATTACAAAAGTACGATTGCAGATGATACGCGGTAGGCAGAGCCTTACGCGTCTGAAATCAAAGCAACCGCGGATCATGGAACCTCTACGGACATTCTCACGGACGCCTGCCTGAGGTTCCCGACTCACTCTCCATGGATGTGGGAGTCGACACGCACGAATTCCGTCCGTGGCACTATGACGAAACTGCCGGTGCCATGAGGAGAAGGAGCGAGGCTCGGGAAGGGGCGAAGAATGCTTGAGGACGCTGTCAAGACATGGAGCCGCAGGGTCGACAGTCAGGCCTGCGGTTTCAGCTAAACCGCAATTGGTGAGAGTTTCTGCGCCAGCCGATTCACGAAGCCAACGATTCCTACAACCCGCTCCGTACGGCCATAACTCAAACAATTTCTTAGATAGCGTAGCGATACCACTCGAAACTCGGTTTCTCCGCGTCGACCCCCTGTCGCTAACATTTTTGACCAAAGCAAGAAACCGCGGTAAACAGGGCACAAGATAAGCTGCAGGCCCTAGCTGCAGCCAGTTGTGGAGTATGCCATGTCAACCAGCCAACACTCACCTCTATCCATCGATCTGGCAGGAGTGGGATCAGCAGACGGCTGCCTTCTGACGGCAGACGAAGTTGCAGCCATACTGCGCGTGCCGAGAAGTTGGATCTATTCCCATCTCAGCGAACTCCCAGTGATCCGGCTCGGGCGTTACGTGCGTTTCAAGCGCTCAGAAGTGGAACGATTTCTCGAAAATCGTGGACCTTGCCAATGACTCTTGTTGGTGCTACTCCTAGATCACGGTCGAAGCATCACGGAAAGGAAATCGTGATGCGAGAACGACACCAACGGCCCCGAGTACAGGACTGCGGGGCCAAATGGAGAATCTGCTATTGGGATTACCGTTCCACGAAGCGTAGCGGTCGTACCAAAAGCTGGGCGAAGAGCTTGGTTCCCACCAGAACCGAAGCACAGCGTTTGGCCGACGGCTTCATGGAAACGGTAAACCAACGAAACAATGAACCTCAACTCTTTCCTGGTGGGGAAGAAACGCAATTTGTAGGGAAAAGATGTGGCCGCTGCTCAAGAACTCGACACGCATCAGCTACGACTATCATTTCGACACCTACATCTTGCCGAAATGGGGATCGAGGAAACTCACAAAGTTGAGGACCATCGAACTTCAGGATTTCTTTAACTCTTTTTCTCCGCGTCTGGCTTCCAAAACGATTCGCAACATGCATGGTTGTTTGCGGGCACTGCTCAATCAGGGGAAAGCGTGGGAATTGGTTCGCGCCAATCCCGCACAAGGCGTCCGGTTGCCACGCAAGAAGGCACGGAAGCCTCCCGTTGTGCTCGCAAAGCAAGACATACGCCGTGTGATCGAGGGGTTGCGAGAACCCACAAAATCTCTCGTGACCTTGATGGTCGTGGGTTCGTTGCGGGTCGGAGAGATCGCAGCTTTGCGTTGGGAGAGAATCCATCCGGATCGAATCGAAATCGTGGAGCGTTTCTACGAAGGCGAATTCGACGATACGAAAACCGATGCTGGTCGCAGGAGCGTTCCGCTCGATTCGCACGGAATCTTGCGGGGGGTTCTGGATGCGGCGTGGCAGCGGTCAAAACATCGAAATCCGGGCGACCTGGTTTTCACGAACGCAAAAGGCGGTCCGGTGAACCGGCGGAATCTGTTGCGGCGGCAACTCAAGCCGACGATCAAGAAGCTTGGATTGCCCGCTTCGACCGATTTCCGGAGCTTTCGCACCATGCACTCCAGCCTGATGAGCAGCATTGGCGTCCGGCCTGAAGTGACGCGGGACAATATGGGACACGCCAACGTAGACGTGACCCAAAATGTCTACAACCGCACCTGGTGGGAAGAAAGAGTTGAAGCTGTGAGCATGGCTGCCGCTACGGTGTGGCGCGAGTTTTTGGCGCAACCTGTGCCGGCAACGCGAATGTAAGTCCTTTTGGAAGTCCTCGCACTCCCGGCAATTTTGGAAGTTGTTGATTTGAAATGGTCGGGGAGAGAGGATTTGAACCTCCGACCCCCTGGTCCCGAACCAGGTGCTCTACCAGGCTGAGCCACTCCCCGACTTGTGCAGGGGCGCTGGAGG
>JADGNP010000482.1 GCA_017883425.1 Candidatus Sulfotelmatobacter sp.
TGGTGCCTGACCCGCGGGCGATGCGCTTGCGCCGGTTGCCGTTGATCACTTCGTGATGATTCCGTTCGTGCGCGGTCATCGAATTGATGATGGCCTCGACGCGGTTGATCTGCTTCTCGTCTACGTTATCGGCGGCTTTCTGCAGCCCGGAGAACGGACCGATCGAGGGCAGCATGCCCATCAGGCTCTTCATCGATCCCATCTTCTTGACCTGGCGCAACTGGTCGCGAAAATCCTCCAGCGAAAAGCCATCGCCGGTCAGGGCCTTGGTGGCCATCTCCTGCGCCTTCTTCTTGTCGATCTGCGATTCGGCGCGCTCGATCAGCGACAGAATGTCGCCCATGCCCAGAATGCGTGAGACGATGCGGTCGGGATGGAACGGCTCCAGCGCATCGTACTTTTCGCCGATGCCGATAAACTTGATCGGCTGGCCGGTGACATGGCGGATGGAGAGTGCCGCGCCGCCGCGGGCGTCGCCATCCATCTTGGTGAGCACCACGCCCGTCAGCGAAAGCTTCTTGTGGAATTCCTCGGCCGAGCGCACCGCATCCTGTCCGGTCATGGCGTCAGCCACGAACAGAATCTCCGACGGATTCAGCAGCTTCTTCAGCGACTGCATCTCGTCCATCAGCTGGTCGTCGATGTGCAGCCGGCCCGCGGTATCGACGATGAGCACGTCGCAGCCGGAGACCACGGCCTCACGCCGCGCCTCTTTCACCAGCCGCTCAACCGTCGCCGTGTTGGCCTCGCCTACTTCGCCTTCGTAAATTTGAGCCTTAACCGCCTGCGCGACAATTTTCAACTGCTCGCGCGCCGCGGGCCGGTACACGTCCACCGAAACCAGCAACGGACGATGTCCACCAGTCTTGAACCAGTTCGCCAGTTTGCCGGAAGTCGTGGTCTTGCCGGAACCTTGCAGCCCCGCCATGAGCACAACCGTAGGCGGCTGCGAGGCGAACTTCATGCGCGCCGTGTCCTTGCCGAGAATCTCGACCAGTTCGTCGCGCACAATCTTGATGACCTGCTCGCCCGGCGAGAGCGCGGTCAGCACGTCCTGGCCAACCGCCTTGACCCGAATCTGGTCGATGAGCTGTTTGACGACCTTGAAGTTGACGTCGGCCTCGAGCAGCGCCAGCCGGATTTCGCGCAGCGCCTCGTCAATGTTCTCCTCGGTCAGCCGGGCTTGGCCGCGAAGGGACTTGAAGGCGCGTTGGAGTTTTTCCTGTAGGTTCTCAAACATAAGGTAAGAATGTATTTTAACAGGCGGGCAATCGGCCGAGAGTCTCCGTTCGCCTCGCCCAATATGGTGGCCGATGCCATGGCTCACCAGTGCCGAAGGCACGGTATGTGAAAGCCCGGCACGGCAGTGCCGGGTGGCCGGGCCCTACAGGCCCGAGTCCCTTTTAGGGACGGCACCTTCGCGTGTGTGACATCCGGCACAGACGCACATCCTAAAATTGTGGAGAGTGAGTGCATGGCCCACAGGTATCCCAACATCCTCATCCATTATGTCTTCAGCACCAAGGAACGCCGAGATCTCATTTCTGAAGAAATGCTACCCAAGCTATGGAAATATTTTGCCGGAATCGGCCGCAATCACGGAATCTCCGTCCTCGCGGCAGGAGGCATTTCAAACCATTCTCATTTGCTGATTGCGCTCCCGCCAGACATGTCCGTTGCGAAGGCGGTCCAGGTTTTGAAAGCCAACTCCTCGCGGTGGTTGCGTGAGCATGGGCTGGATTTTGCCTGGCAGGAGGGATACGGAGCGTTCAGCGTGAGCAGTTCAAACAAGGACGCGGTCACGAAGTATATCGAACATCAGGTCGATCACCATCGGAAGCGATCGTACGAAAGCGAGTTTGAGGCGATGCTGCTGAGATCAGGGATCGCGTTTGATCCGAAGGACGCCTTCGGGTAGGTGCCGTCCCTCCGGGACTCGCTTGGTCTAGCCAGCTTTTCCCGGCACTTCCGTGCCGGGCTTTCACATCCCGTGCCTTCGGCACTGGTTTGGTTCCTATTCTCGCCCAACCTTGGCCTGGCCAGTTCCATTGCGGTGGTCAGTCGGCACGTGCTTGGACCAACTTGGCTACGCCACGATCTCGTCGAACTGGACGATCGGTTCGATGTTCGTGTAATTCGGAATGTCAGCGAGGATCTCAGCACCATGCCGCGCAAATATGGCTTGGAATGCTGCAACGGAATCGATGGGGATCGTGGCCACGCAGACGAACGCGGCAGGCGAACCCGTCGCAGAGGATATTCCTCGACGAACTTCAATGTTCTTTCCCACCAGTCCAGCCACCCAAGGAATATGCTTTCTCATGTAATAGTCGAAATCAAACTTCGCATCCGTTTTGTTTGGATAGACAACTGTTACCCGTTCCATTGGCCGAGTCTCCTTTCCAAGGCTCAAATTGTAGCCGGATGGGCCCACCCCGCAAATCTTTACCCAACCTTCGGCCGCACCATCTCAAATCGCTGGGTTGTCCGCGTGTACTGGATGCCGCCCATGCGCCCGATGAGGTCGAGCGAATTTCGGTCAAGCTTCCCCTGTTTCATGTGCGAGTCGTCCACGTGGATCGAAACGATCTGGCCGATCACCAGGCTGCCGCTCTCCGGAGACGCTGAGAAATCCAGAATCTGATAAAGCCTGCATTCAAAACTCACCGGCGACGCCGCGACCCGCGGGACCTTCACTACTTGCGACGGTGCAGGGGCGATCTGAGCCACCTCGAACTCGTTGATCGAGGCGTCGTACTCACCGCTGGTCTGGTTCATCGCCTCTGCCAGTTCGTAGGTGACGACATTGATGACAAACTCTTTCGTCTCGCGGATGTTCCGCAGCGTGTCCTTGGCCTCTCCATGCGCCGAGCCGGCCTGCCTGGGCGGCCGCAGTCCGGGCGCAAACGCCAGCAGCGGAGGCTCCGCACAAACGCAATTGAAAAATGAAAACGGAGCAAGATTAGGCTGCCCGGACGCGCTGAGGGTGGAAACCCAGGCGATCGGTCTGGGCGCGACCGAACTCAGGATCAGGCTATAAAGTTCGCTGTGGGAAAGGCTCGATGGGTTGACGTTCATTCCATCGAGTATATTTCAGCACCAGCCTGAAGAACCGGGTTCAGCCCTTCGAGGTAAACACTTCCCGCGCCGCGAGCACCGTGTTGGTGTGAATCGTCACCGTGTTTTCGACGTTCCGCGGCGCGCACCCACTCGGGTTTGCGCCTTGCGGAATTATCGGCTTGTCGCCTCATGCGAACATGTCTTTCGCCGCAATAACCGTGTTGCAGTGAATGGTCACCGTGTCTTCCACATTCTGCGCGTAGCCGCCGGCGATCGTCACCATCACCGGAATGTCCCGGGCGCGGGCCACGCGGAACACCAGTTCATCGCGCTTCTTCAGTCCGTCAATCGTCAGACCAAGCCCGCCCAGCTGATCTTCGCGATAGGGATCGGCGCCCGCAACGTAGCACAGCAGATCGGGCTCAAACTGCCGCAGCCCGGAACTGAGCGCGTTGTCGAGCCACGCGAGGTAGTCGTCGTCCTCTACGCCATCCGGGAGGTCCACATCAATCGACGACGGCGGCTTAAATAAGGGATAGTTATTGTGCTGGTGCAGCGAAATGGTGAAGACGTCGCCGGCATGCGCCTCGCGCATCTTGCCGCCGCGCGGGGTCCCTTCGGGGCGCTCCAGGGTCGAACCGGAGGCCGACGGCAGCAGCGAACTCGCCGTGCGCGTCCCGGCAAAAATCGCCGCCGTGCCGTTGCCCTGATGCACGTCGCAATCCACGGTCATGGCGGTGCGAATCTTGTCGTCGCGCTGCATCCGCCGGATGGCCACCGCCACATCGTGGATCATGCAGAATCCCTCGCCGTGGTCGGGAAAGGCATGGTGAAACCCGCCGCCAATACTGATGCACACGCGGTCAATCAGGCACTGGCGGGCTGCCAGGATCGATCCGCCCGCCGCCAGCCAGAACGCTTCCGCCAGATCGCGCGAGTAGGGAACTTCCATTTCCATCTCTTCGCGCGGGCTCAGCGTGCCGGTCTTCAGCTTCTGTACGTACTCCGGCTTGTGGACCAGCAGAATGTCTTGATCGGACGCTGGCTCGGGTTCGAGAAAGTCTGCAGCGTCGGCCACGCCGCTGGCGATCAGCCGGTCGCGAATGCGCCGGTACTTCTCGGCAGGGAAGACGTGATCCCCGATGGGGAGGTAATAGGCGTCACTGTAGACGAGCTTGAAAGGCAGCATGGCGACCCTATTGAGGTTTGCAGAATATAGTGACACCCCTACACGCTCTGTCATTCCGAGCGGAGTTCTGTCATCCGCATCGCGGATGGCGGAACGTAGTCGAGGAACCTGCTGTTGGACGCGGCAGAAAAGCAGGTTTCTCGACTCCGCAAGGTCTGTCCGCTCGCG
>JADGNP010000483.1 GCA_017883425.1 Candidatus Sulfotelmatobacter sp.
CGCGAGTCGAGCGGACTATACCTCTCACGAGGGCATTAAGCCTCGGGAAAGATTTTTGTTACGAAAACCGAACAGAGGACTATGATCCGCCTTTTGCTTGGCCTATTGAGCCCGGAACCGAATCAGATTGTCCGGGCGAGTGGACCGCGCCACATAATCATCCCAGCAACTTGGCGGCGTCCTTGGCGTAGTAGGTGAGGATGATGCTGGCCCCGGCGCGGCGGATGCTGAGTAACGACTCCATCATGACGCGGTCGCGTTCGATCCAGCCATTTTTGGCGGCGGCTTCGATCATGGCGTATTCGCCGGAGACTTGGTAGGCGGCGAGGGGCAGGTCGAAGCGGGCGCGGGCGGCGGCGATTACGTCGAGGTAGGGCAGGGCGGGCTTGACCATGATCATGTCGGCGCCTTCTTCGATGTCGGCTTCGATTTCGCGCATGGCCTCGCGCAGGTTGGCTCCATCCATCTGGTAGGAGCGGCGATCGCCGAATTGCGGAGCGGAGTCGGCGGCCTCACGGAATGGGCCGTAGAAGCCGGAGGCGAACTTGGCGGCGTAGGAAAGGATGGGAGTGTTGATCAGATCGGCTTGGTCGAGGGCGCGGCGGATGGCGGCGACGCGGCCGTCCATCATGTCGGAAGGAGCGATGATGTCGATGCCGGCTTTCGTGAGCGAGACTGAGGTGCGGGCCAGGAGTTCGAGGGAGGCGTCGTTCAGGATTTCGTAGTCGGTGGCTGCAGCGGCGACACCTGGATCCCTCGCTCCGCTCGGGATGACAACATTCTTTGAGGGAGGGGCTGCAACGGCGGCTCCCAGCGATTGCGGCGTGGACGTTGCTTTCACGATGCCGCAGTGGCCGTGCGACATGTATTCGCACAGGCAGACGTCGCCCATCAGGATCAGGCCGGGGACTTCGCGCTTCATGGCGCGGGCGGCTTGCTGCACGATGCCGTCCTCGGCCCAGGCTCCGGTGGCGACTTCGTCCTTCTTATCGGGCAGGCCGAACAGGATCACCGAGGGCACGCCCAGGGAATGAACTTCCTGCGCTTCTTTCACCGCTTCGTCCACCGACAGATTGAACACGCCGGGCATGGAGCGGACTGCCTTGCGGATGCCTTCTCCGGGACAGACGAACATGGGGTAGACAAAGGCGTCGGGTGTGAGGCGGGTCTCGCACACCAGGTTGCGCAGCTCCGCGGTGCGGCGGAGGCGGCGAAGGCGGGTCACAGGGAATGCCATGGGAGGTCACCAGAGGAAGGGTGAGATAAGTGCGCCTTCCCTTATTGATTTTAGAACATCTTTGGGAGTGGAGCGGGATTGGGGCGCTGGGACTTCTGTGACGGAACCCCCGCACGATCGATTAGGAGATCAAAATCCCCCCGTTTCCAACCTGTCCCCTTGCTCCGGCTGGCCATGGGGTGTGACGGAAGTAACCTGCGAGATTCCAGACGGTCCTCGGAATCCCAGATTGACTTCAATAGAATGGGGCGGATGAGTCTGTTCCAACGACACCGTTGGTTTGCGGCAGCGGCCGGAATCACTCTGGCCTTCGCTAGCGTGTCGGTGATCGCGCACCGGAGCGCGGGGCTGATCGCATTTGCCGATCTAGTGGGCCTGGCGTTGATGCTGGTGGCCGCCGGGATCACACTGGCCAACGCCCTGACTCGGCCGGGTCAGGAGCGCAGTTTCTGGGCGTTGATGACGCTCGGGTTCTTGCTGTGGGCGTGCAATCAGGCAGCCTGGACTTATTGTGAGATCGTGCAGCATCGGCAGATTCCGGATCCATTTTTCTTCGACATCATTCTCTTCTTTCATGCCGTGCCGATGATCGCGGCCGTGGTCTGGCGTCCCGACATGTTGAAAAGGGAAGGGAAAATCCATCTCAGCCTGCTGAACTTTTTGATGCTCCTGGGATGGTGGATCTTTCTTTACGCGTTCATCGTGTTTCCGCACCAGTACGTGGTTCTGAATGTTGCTCTCTACAACGATTACTATGACCGGCTCTATCTTCTGCAGAACGCCCTGCTGCTGGCGGTGCTGGGGTTTTCCGCATGGACCAGTTCCGGCGGATGGCGGCGGCTCTACTTGCATTTTCTCTCCGTCGGTCTGTTGTATGGCGTTGGATCCCAGTTCCTGGATCGCGCCGCGGCGAACGGCAAGTACTACTCGGGGAGCCTGTACGACATTCCTCTCATCGGGACGGTCGCGTGGATGGCGGCGGCGGCGTTGTCGGCGCGGGAATGGGATCTGCAAAGCCGCGAGTTCAGCTTGCACCCGCGATGGAGGAAGGTCATTCCCCGGCTGGCCATGCTGGCGCTCCTGTCACTTCCGGTGTTGGGGGTGTGGACGGTACTGTTGGACAAATCGGCCGCCCCCTCCCGGGCGTTCCGCATTTTCACCGTGCTGGCTGCGATGTTGTTGTTGGGAGCGTTCGTGTTCCTGCGGCAGTATTTGCAGGACCAGAAGCTGATGGCCCTGCTGCAGGAGTCGCGCCGGGGATACGAAAGCCAGAAGCGTTTGCAGAGCCAACTGGTACAGAAGGAGAAGCTGGCGTCCTTGGGCAATCTGGTGGCGGGAGCGGCCAACGAGATTAACCATCCCCTGACCGCCATCATGAGTTATTCGGAGCAACTCTGGGCGAAGGAACAGCTCACCGACGAACAGGACCGGCTGGTGCGCAAGATTGTGAACCAGGCCCGGCGGACTCGCGATCTGGTCGCCGACCTGCTGAGCTTTGCCCAGCAATCGCCGGGAGAAAAAATTCTGGTCGACCTCAGCGTGCTGCTGCACCGCGCCACCCAGATGCTGGAGGCGCGGCGTCCCGGCGGCAAGATCCGGTTGAGCCTGTCCATTGCCCCGGATTTTCCCCGAGTGCAGGGCAACGTCAACCAATTATTCCAGGCCTTTATTGAGATCATCGAGAATGCCATGGACGCTCTGGAAGAGGCCGGTGGAGGGTCCCTGGAAATTACGGCGCAACGGCAGGGCAAAGAGGCCGTGCTGCAGTTTTCCGATACCGGCCCGGGGATTCGCGAGCCGCTGCGGGTTTTCGATCCGTTCTACACAACCAAGCCGGTCGGCAGAGGTACGGGCCTGGGCCTGAGCGCTGTGTATGGCGTGATCCAGGATCACAGCGGGCAGATCACCTGCCAGAACAAGCCGGAAGGCGGAGCGCTGTTCGTGGTGAGGATCCCAGCGGCGGTTGGGTCTGCGGTGCAGGTTGCCGGCGCGGGCGGCGGCTGAGCCCGCAAGTTTCTCTTCGATCTTCCGTCTCTCTAACTTTCCATCTCCGTGGCGGCGTTCTGCTCCTGTACCATGAATTGCGATGGCCAGTGAGCTGATCCACAGTTCCGCGCGCGTGCTGGAGTTCGACTCTTTGCGGGATCTCCTGCGCGGATACGCCTCTTCGCCCCTCGGGCAGGAGCGGATTGCCGCGCTGGTTCCGTCGACTGACCGCGACTGGATTGAGAGCCAGCAGGAACTGGCGAGTGAGATTCGGGAATTCCGGCGCGTGGGCGGGCGGTTTGATTTTTCGGGACTGATCGAAGTTGGGCAACTCGTGGAGAAGTCGCGCATCGCGGGCGCTGCTCTGGAGACCACGGAGATCCGCGACGTGATCCTGGTGGTCGATCGCGCGGCGGAATGGCGAGAGATTGCTCTGCATCCCCCGGCGAATATGAAATCTGACTGGCACCGAGTGCGGGCGCTCTCGGACCAGATTGTGGACTTCACCGAATTTCTGCGTTCGTTCCGCAACAAGATTCAGCCTGACGGAACACTGGAAGACAAGGCTTCGCCCGAGCTGGCGCGGATTCGCCGCGAGATCGAAAAACAGCGCCGCTCGATTCAGGAATCGCTGCGAGGATATCTTCGGCGGCTGGCCGAGGGTGGCACGGTACAGGATGAATTGGTGACCATCCGCGGCGAACGCTTTGTCATCCCGGTGAAAGTGGAGCAGAAGCGGCGCGTGCAGGGCGTAGTGCACGGCGCGAGTTCGAGCGGGCAGACCGTGTTCGTCGAGCCGCTGGAGACGATCGAACAGAACAACGAACTCGTGCGTCTGCTGGAGGAGGAACTGGCGGAAATTCACCGCATTCTCCTTGAGATGACGCAGCGCATCGGAGCGCAGGCCGCGGAGATTCTGGCCGCGGTGGATGTGCTCGGTGAGTTGGAACTGCAATTTGCCAAGGCTCGCTTCGCCGAAGACTACAACTGCGTAAGGGTGACGTTGAGTGGGGACAGTCAAGACTCATGTGGGGACAGTCAAGACTCATGTGGGGACAGCCGCCCTCGGCTGTCCGGGGCGACCGAAGGTCGCCTGCTGCTGCATAATGCGCGCCATCCGCTGCTGGAACGCAATCTCAGAACAAAAGGCATTTCGGTAGTCCCCGTCAGCGTGGAACTGGAAGGCGAACG
>JADGNP010000484.1 GCA_017883425.1 Candidatus Sulfotelmatobacter sp.
CCGCTTCGGTGCAAACGCGCTTCAATGTCGATAGCGGCCTCTGGATCGTCGCGCCATTCTGCGGCCGTCCGCTTTGCTTGTATTTTCACCATTGCCATGGCCTCAGCCGGCATCCCCCTCACCGTCCAGTCGTCGCAAGATCGCCTTGATCGCGGCTACTCGATGGGCATCCAGGATCCTATTTTTCAGGCGCCGATACCGCAAGATTTCCCACGAGAGTCCGATGAGATCCAGCGTCCACAGCCACTCGATGTTGGTTTGCGGCTGAATGTCGTCAACCATCATCTGGCGAATGGCCTCATAGTCGCGAAGGTCCTCCCCGGGTAGCCGAAGAACTGCTCCGAGAAGGGCATGAGCTCAGCCGTCGTAATGACAAACAAGAATAGCCGAGCAGGTGCGATATCGTCGTTTCCGGCTCCAAGTCTAGTCGAGTTGAGGGGCAGGCAACCCTTCAGGCCCTTGCCGACAGACTGCACGTCTCCACCGGCAAATAGTGTATTCGCGCACCGACATAGATGGATGGGTGCGCGAAAACACGAATGGCAGTCAACAAGCGTCAGCGGCAATATCGAGCCGCCACCACATGTGATCTGCCGCTTGATGTACGGACCCAGCAATTACCGTTGTGCCAATAATAAAAATTATTTCCGCGCCAATGACCATAATGACCGTGCCAATAACGCCTGTGGGCTCCTACGGCTGCACCGGTTACTGCGCCAATAGCTGCGCCTCGACGGCCACCTACGACGCCTCCAACGACTGCACCGCGCAAAGCAGGTTGCGCAAGTGCATCCGCGAGCGGTATCGCAACCGCGAACCCAAGAAAAAATAGCGAAACTAGTACTCGACGCGGTGTCAACATTGTTGCCTCCAATCGCGGGTGTTGTTTGAAACCAAAGGACAGCATATCAACATCGGGCGAAGCGCTTGGCCTTGATTTGGGTCAATGCTGACGAACGCAAACTAACGAGTGTTCATTTGCAACGACTCTATCAATCCGTGCGGGGCGGAGCGCGCGATGCAGAAATTCAGCTGGCGAACCATGATCATCTTCGTCATGGTCCTATTGTTGGGAGTGGTCCTGGTTGGGCTGGGCACAGCCTATGTGAGCAAGCTCAAGCAACAACGTCGACAGCTTTCCGACAGCTGCCCTTTTAGAGCAACTTTGGGAGGTGGGGCGTGTGCCCCCATTCGCCCAACCTATCGCTCAAGCGCGTTGCAAAGTAACCAGTCGTCAGGCGGCGAAAATCCGAAGGCAATCCTGTGCGACACCTCGGAGGAGATCTTCCGCCGCATCAATCAGCCTAAAAACCGCGCTCTCACGAATAGGACGGCCTAGATCGGTGCGCGGTAATCCGCCCAGTAAGCATGGCATTTTCCAATTCGATGTCTCCGAGGATGGAGGCAATGCCTTCTACACGACGCCCTCGATTGTTCGCCGTGTCTGGAATAGTCGCAGAACTGCAAAACCGGCGGCAGCGGCAGCGAGATGCTTGAGCGTATGTCCGCTCACAATCGAGCCAACCGAAAAGACCTTCTCGTCGAAAAATTCCAACAACTTTGCCAGCGCGTAGAAAGCCGCTGCGGCGCCCCAATAGGACGCACCAGTATACCTTGGTGGAAACAGCCTGAGAATCAGAACCAATGCGATAAAGGGAAAAAATTGCGCCCATGCGTAGAGACGCAGATCATCGGTCCACCGCCAAAGCAGGAGACTAAAGATACCGATCGCCAACAGCGGTCGCAACAACATAGCACCGGCGCTCGCATCCACGCGCTCCTCGACCACGGCGGAAAGGATTGCCGCGAAGCAGAGCGTCATCGGCAACCGATCCCAGAATAACGTGGAATCATTCGGATCCAGATGGTAGTAGGATGAACCGAAACCGGTCAAAAACAGCCCGGTAAAGAGCACGGCAGTTGTCGCATCACGACGAAACTGCAACAGGCCGGCCGCGCCGACCACGATGAAAGGCAGATTCGAGATAACGTTCCAGAAGTTAGGTATGCCGAACAACTCGCGCTGGTCTGCGAACTCGTGGTAACTCTGATCCTGCAATAGAGGCGGAAGCGGCAGCAATGCTAGGAGCGAGACAATCATCAAACCATAAAGAACCGGCACGGGTCGGTCTCGGACTGTGGCAATAAGCTTCATTTGACGATGCGCCGTTGATGGTTTTCTATTGCCTCTAACAGAATGAACAGCAGAGTCCACAATGCTTGTCCGCGTCGGGCAGGCTCTTTCAAAATACGCGCCCTATACACTCAGAAGCCCTCGATACGGCTCGCGCCGGTCTGCCGCTTGCCAATACAAACTAAGCCCTGTTGCTTCGCTGCACGCATCGAAACCCGACGTGGCTCGTGGAAGTGTCGATTGGCTCTGCATGCCGCGCGGCCGGTCGATAGCGTCGGCAATAGTTCGGCGCACACAAATGCGAACCGCCTTTCAGGACCTTGCGGGGAATTCGGATGTTTGGAAGGCAACCATCATAACTAGCCTCTTCAGGTCCACCTCGTGGGTTCTCGGGGATGCAACACGACTTAGGCGCGTCGGCCTCATGTTTGGATGAGTACCAGTCGCTAGTCCATTCCCAGACATTTCCAATCATGTCGTAGATGCCGTAGCCATTGGGCGGGAAAGCGGTGACTGGGGAAGTGCGCTCGAAACCGTCTAGAGTTAGGTTCTCGAACGGGAACATTCCTTGCCAGGTATTCGCCATCTGCCGATTTTCTGGCGTGAACTCGTCACCCCACGCATATTCTGCCCCTGACAGCCCGCCGCGCGCAGCAAACTCGAATTCAGCTTCGGTCGGCAACTCCTTATCGGCCCACCTAGCATAGGCCTCCGCGTCTCGATAGGTGACATGAACGACAGGATGATCGTCAAGCCCGCTGATCGAACTGCGTTTCCCGTATGGTCGACGCCAGCTGGCTCCGAACTTGAATGTCCACCATTGCATCCAGTCCCTGGTATCAACCGGATGATCTGGCGGGTTGAAAACCAGCGAACCAGCTCTGAGCATGTGTGGCAGCGCACCGGGGTAGTCTTCCGAGGCAGGTGCGATTTCGGCGAAGGTGACATAGCCGGTCGCATTGACAAACTTACGAAACTCGCGATTCGTGACCGGTGTTCGATCCATCCAGAAGGCGTCCACGGTCACACTGTGGACCGGCGCTTCCTCCGGATAGTGTTTGTCCGAGCCCATGCGAAACGTGCCGCCGGGAATGAATATCATGTCTACGCGATCTCGCGCCTCAAGATTGTGGGTGCTGGGATCATCTTGAGTATTTGATTTCACCATAGGCAAGGTCCCTGCAGGCTTCCAACGTCACACCTGATTTAGAGGAGAACCGCTCGACAAACGCAAGGGAAGCTTCGCCTCTCCTCAACAAGTCTCATCAGTCAGGCAAATGGTTACCTCGGATTACAAATCAACATCGGCGCGCACCGTTTTGATTCTATTTGGAAGCAACTGAAACGCCGCCGCCCACCGGCGAACTCCAAATCAATCTTTGGCCAACTTTACGATGTTGCTGCGTTGCCAGATCACACCTGCAACGGCCAGAACTATTGTCAACAACGCTGGCAACACGCCGCCGGTGGCACGGTCGATATGGTTCGCGCCTGTCATCAACATGGCTGCACCACTGATAGCAGATGCACCGATAACAAATAAGTCGAAGAAACGAGGCACAAGCAAGCCTCCAACTACGCCACAGGCCAACCCCAGCACTCTGCCGAAGAAACCGCCCAACCGGCTATCCAGCCCAAAAGCCGCGACCACAGAAAGGCCGAAAAGGATGCCGCCGGAAACGCCGAGCAAAATGCGCCTATAGGGCTCGAGGACATAAGACGCCGCGCCAAGAATGAGCGCTCCGGCAATTCCGAGGATAATCGCTGCCGTCCCAACATCTCCAGTGAATGCCCGACCCAGCAGAAGGCCAATATCGAAACCAATCAGGGCGTAGAGCAGCGGAAGCCAGCATAGAACATGAAAAAAAGTCCGAATGCCATGATGGCGAGCCCGGTTAACATCGTCACCAACCCAATCGAAAGCTACACGAATAATTACCCCTCGTTCAATCCATCAACTGACGGATATCCTGAACCAACTAGACAAGAACTTCTACGTCTCAAAACGCCTGGTCCAAATTGGCGCATCCATACGATGACCGGTTTTGATATAGATCAACGCTAAGCAAGAAAACTCAATAATTAATCGCCTCAAAGGCTGAAAGGCCGAAGATTGAAGTGGATTGCGGCCGGACGATCGTGATTTCGGAGTGGAGGGGCCGGCACTTAAGAACATTTAGGAGTGGACGCAATGCTGTTTATCTTTGCCTGGATTGTTCTGATAGTGGTCATCGCCTGCACGTTTTCAGTCATTGTGTTTTTGGCCATGCTGCC
>JADGNP010000485.1 GCA_017883425.1 Candidatus Sulfotelmatobacter sp.
CGAACCGTGAAATAAAGTCATACACTTCCCGCTGCCTGCGTGTGATGGCCATGCCGCCATTATTGGCGAACAGAAGGCGAAAAAGCAAGTAAGAAGTGAGTTGCGCTCTGCGGATCGCCACGACTCATGTGGGGACGGGCGCCTTCGCCCGTCCAGGCGGCCCAGGGCCGCAGCTGGTTTGGATTGGCGATGATCCGGCGCGGTCGCGTCACGTAAGCATTTCGGATCGCCTCCCTAGCCGAAACAATCCAGTCCTCAATGTTGAAACTTTTGTCCCTCTAACAACTCCAATCTGCCAGACACATGATTCGTACTGAAGAAGGGGAAACGAAAATGCCATCATCTTCTCGCCTTGCTCTAGTTCTCTTCGCATCGCTCCTCGGTGCCACGGCTTGCAATGCAAAAGCAAGCCCAGCCGCCGCGGTGCCCGCGCCTGTGCTGGACGCTCCCCGCGCCGCCGCTGCTGGCCAACAGACCGCCGTCGTTTCCGGCGGATGTTTCTGGGGCGTCCAGGCGGTCTTCCAGCACGTGAAGGGCGTGATCAGCGCGACTTCCGGTTACTCCGGTGGCTCTGCCAAAACCGCCGCATACGAAATCGTCAGCACCGGCGAAACCGGACACGCCGAGTCGGTGCAGATCGTCTACGATCCCTCGCAGATCACCTATGGTGAATTGTTGCGCGTCTTCTTCTTCGTGGCGCACGACCCGACGCAACTCAATCGTCAGGGTCCCGATGAGGGCACGCAATATCGCTCCTCGATTTTCTACCGCAATGACGAACAGAAGCGCATCGCTGAGGCCTACATCGCCCAACTCGATAAAGCCAAAGTTTTCCCCCGCCCGATCGTGACCCAGGTCGTGCCGCTGCAAGCCTTCTACCCGGCTGAGGCCTATCACCAGAACTACGCCGCGCTGCATCCCGACCAGCCCTACATCGTGTTCAACGACGCTCCCAAAGTCGCACACCTGCGCCGGCAATTCCCCGACCTCTACACCGGAAAGTAGGAGAGACATGTCCGCTTCAGATTTCGATCGCGAAACAGCTCGTGTGGGGACAGCCGCCCCCGGCTGTCCGGCCGAGCAAAGCTCGGCTGCATCTCCGCCCAACATCCAGCGCCGCGTGTTTCTTGCAACCTCAATCGCAACGATTGCGGGCCTGGCGCTCTGGCAATGGAGAAAGACCGCAGTGCTGCAAGCCGCGCCGCTCGCCGACAGCGCGCCCAAAGAAGTCACCATCATTCTCTTCTCCGACGCAGGCGAGCGCCTGCAGCAAGTCCGCATCGCCAAGGTCATCAAGACCACGGACCAGTGGCGCCAGCAACTCCCGCCCGGAGTCTTCGATATCACGCGCCACGCCGACACCGAGATCGCCTTCTCCGGAAAATACTGGAACCTGCACGACAAAGGCATTGACCGCTGCATCTGCTGCGACAACGCGCTTTTCGATTCCGCTACGAAGTTCGAATCCGGCACAGGCTGGCCCAGTGTCCATCGCCGCCGAGAACGTGCACGAGATCCGCGACACAACTCTCGGTATAGTGCGCACGGCGGTCGCCTGCACCGAATGCGACGCCCACCTCGGCCACGTCTTCGACGACGGCCCCGAACCCACCCGTCTCCGCTACTGCATGAATTCCGCCTCTCTGCGCTTCGTAAAACAGACCTGAGGCTAGCTCGGTCAGCGTCCGCAAAGCGAATGCGCGAACCTTCCTAGCCGCGAAGCGGCGAAAGAACTCTCCCCACGGCTTGCGCCGTGGGCTGCTTTCTGACGCCGCTTCGCGGCTTGGATTGCGTCGCGTTCCACTCTTTCAGACGCGATCAAGCTACGACACAGACTCCTACGGGGACGCCGTTCTTTCTAGTTGCAATTACCGCGTCAGCGGAGCGGACGGGCAATCCTTCGGTGGTCCCTACGGGACCGCTCTCGCTCTCTCGCCAAGAACCCGGCGTTGGAAACGCCGGGTTCTTGGCGAGGCGCGCCTCCGGCGCTTGGTTCCAGGTCTCCATTCCGGCGTGCCGGCAGGAGTCTCCTTTCTCAAAGTGCCGATCTTTGCGTTTCCAGCGAAACGCAAGCGGATGGCGCATGCGGTCGCAGGCGCACAGAACGTGGTGACGGATTTGCTCCCAAAAAGGTGAAAACGGGAGTAATCTGTCCCCCGTCAGTGGTCACCCCGAACATGCAGTGCAGGATGTGGCAGGTTCGACGCCAGCCACGAGGAGAACCTATGGCAAACGCCGAAAGAAACTTGGAAGCCGTCCCACCGAAGCAATATCAAGCATCGCAGTCGACCTGGGACAAGATTGCGGAGAGCAAAGAGTTCCAGGATCTGATGGCGACGAAGAAAACTTTCATCGTGCCGGCCTTCATATTTTTCGTCGTCTACTACTTTGCCTTGCCGGTGCTGGTTGGGTACGCACCGCAGTTCATGTCCACGAAAGTGATTGGGGAGGTGAATCTCGCCTACCTGTTTGCCCTGTCGCAATTTTTTGTGGCGTGGATCATCGCAGGGTTATACGTGAGAGCCGCCAACATCTTTGACCGTCTGGCAAAAGACATTCTCAACCGAGCCGAGGATGCCAAGGGAGGCAAGTAACCATGTCGAATATTCCACTGATTATGTTTCTGGGGTTCATCGCGATCACCCTGGGCATAACGTACTGGGCCTCGAAGCGCTCGGCCGGGGCGAGCGCGTACTTTGCGGCGAGCCGTCAGATCAAGGGCTGGCAGAACGGGATCGCGGTGGCAGGCGATTATATGAGTGCGGCGTCGTTTCTGGGGATCGCGGGCATTATCGCGTTCCAGGGGTATGACGGGTTTCTGTTTTCGGTGGGCTGGCTGGTTGCCTATCTGACGGTCTTGCTGGTAATCGCGGAACCGCTACGCAATGCAGGCAAATACACGATGGCGGACGTGCTGGCGTATCGCCTGAAGCCGAGACCAGTACGGGCCATGGCGTCGCTCAGCACGCTGACAGTCAGCACGTTTTACATGATCGCGCAGATGGTGGGTGCGGGTGCGCTGGTAAAGTTGCTGCTCGCAGGAAAGGTCAACTACAACCAGGCGGTGATCGGAGTGGGCATCCTGATGATCGTGTACGTGGTATTCGGCGGCATGCTGGCGACCACGTGGGTGCAGATCATCAAGGCGATTCTGCTGATGGCGGGGACGTTCCTGCTGAGCATCCTGGTGATGAAACACTTCCACTTCAGCTTCAGCCAATTTTTCGGAGCGATCGCGCACGTGACTTCTCACGATGCGAAGGGAGCGGAGGTGGTGCAAAACTTTCTGCAACCGGGGCTTCGTTATAAGCCGCCTTATGGACCGCTGGACCTGATCTCTCTGGGGCTGGCGTTGATCTTTGGCACGGCAGGATTGCCGCACATTCTGGTCCGGTTCTATACCGTGCCGGACGCCAAGACGGCGCGGCACAGCGTGGTGTGGGCCATGGTGCTGATCGGCAGTTTCTACATTATGACGACGTTCCTGGGATTCGGAGCGGCGACGATCGTGGGCCCGGACTTTATCAAGACTCACGGGGGCACGAACATGAGCGCGCCGCTGCTGGCCAATGCTCTGGCCGGCTCCATCTTCTTCGCGTTCATCTCGGCCATAGCGTTTGCCACGATTCTGGCCGTGGTGGCGGGCCTGACGATCAGCGCGACCACTTCGTTTTCGCACGACTTTTGGACCAACGTGATCCACAACGGGGTCGAGCGAAGACCGGGAGAAGAAGTGCTGGTGGCGCGCATCTCGGCGTTTGTGGTGGGCGGGGTGGCGATCGCGATTGCCATCGTGCTGGGGCCGACTGCCAATGTTGCCTTTCTGGTGGCGCTGGCGTTTGCGGTGGCGGCGTCGGCGAACCTGCCGGTGATTGTGCTATCGATTTTCTGGCGGCGGTTCAATACGCTGGGCGCGGTTTCGGGACTCGCTGTAGGATTGCTGGCCTCGATCGGGCTGATCTTGATCGGCCCGAGCCTGATGGGGATTGATCCGCCAACCGTGACCGGAGCGGCGCGCCACCTGATCCAGGCGAAGGCGTGGTTCCCGCTGGAAAATCCCGGCATTCTGAGCATTCCGTTGGGATTTATCGGGGCCATTCTCGGCACGCTCATCAGCCACGAACCATCGTCGCAAGACAAGTTCAACGAGTTGCTGGTTCGGTCGAACACGGGGTTGGGAGCGGAGAAGGCGACGGCTCACTGACAACTAGTAGTCAGGGGTCAGGGGTCAGGAGCCGGGGGGCACGAGTCCATCAATGGTTTCTTTGGTCCTTCCGCTGACTACTGACCCCTGACTACTGACCCCTGGCTCCTGACCGATGTGCTAGATTGGGTTTCGCGGGCCCATAGCTCAACGGTTAGAGCAGCAGACTCATAATCTGTTGGTTCCAGGT
>JADGNP010000079.1 GCA_017883425.1 Candidatus Sulfotelmatobacter sp.
AACCTCGCCGTCGGGGATATGGACGCCGCGCAGTTGGCGCATGAAGTCCGCCGTGCCGGGCTCGATGTCCCCGTGGTCGTGCTCGGCTACGACTACCGCGAAATCAAGAACTTCGTCGCGCGCAGTCCCGTCACCGACATTGACCGCGTCTTCCTCTGGCAGGGTAACGCCCGCATCCTGATCGCGATCGTGAAATACATCGAAGACAAGCGTAACGTGCTGCACGACACGCGCGCCATGGGCGTGCCCGTGCTGCTGGTCGTCGAAGATAACATCCGTTACTACTCGTCCTTCTTGCCGGTCATCTATACCGAGATCATCAAGCAGTCCCGCCGCGTCATTCAGGAAGGCATCAACGTTGCCCACAAACTCGTCCGCATGCAGGCGCGTCCCAAAATTCTGCTGAGTTCGAACTTCGAAGACGCCGCCCAGTTGGTGCAAGGTTATCGCGACTACCTCTTCGCCCTCGTGTCCGACGTTGAGTTCCCCTGGGAAGGCAAACTCAGCCCCGAAGCTGGCTTTGAATTGGCGCGCATGGTCAAGAGCCTCGTGCCCGACGTGCCCGTAGTCCTGCAGACCAGCCGCACCGAGTTTCGCCCCCGCGCCCACGCCGAAGGCTACTCGTTCCTGCGCAAGCGCTCGCCCACTCTTCTGAAAGACTTGCGCCGCATTCTCACCGATCACTTCGGGTTCGGCGATTTCGTTTTCCGCCTGCCCGACCAGCGCGAGGTGGGACGCGCCAAGGACCTCAACCAACTCGAAGAACAGCTACAGACGGTTCCGCCCGAGAGTCTGACGTACCACGCCCAGAGCAATCACTTCTCCCACTGGCTGATGGCGCGCACCGAGTTTGCCCTGGCCGCCAAGCTCAGGCCCCGCAAGGTTTCCGATTTCAACGGTCCCGAGCACCTGCGCCGTGATCTGATCGAGTCCATCCACGACTACCGCCGCGAACAGAACGAAGTCCTGATCGGCGACTTTAAGCCCGACACGTTCAAGCCCTCCGACTCCAGTTTCCTCCGCATCGGTTCCGGTTCGCTCGGCGGCAAAGCCCGTGGCCTGGCTTTCGTCCGGCATCTCCTGCGCACCCGCCGCATCGCGCGCCGCTTTCCCGGAGTGCGCATTTCCGTTCCCCCCGCCGTCGTGATCGCCACCGACCTGTTCGACCAGTTCCTCGCCGAAAACAACCTGGGAGACTTCGCACTGCATTGCGACGACGACACCGAAATCCAGCAGCGCTTCCTCGATGCCTCTCTACCCTTCGCGCTCAAAGAAAACCTGAAGGCATTTCTCGCCGAAGTGGATTACCCGCTGGCCGTACGCTCCTCCAGCCTGCTCGAGGACTCCCAGTACCAGCCTTTCACCGGCGTCTACGAGACGTTCATGCTGGGCAACCAGCAAGCCAGCCTGCCAGCTCGCTTCGACGAACTTTCCGAAGCCATCAAGCGCGTCTATGCCTCAACCTTCAGCCAGCATGCCAAGGCTTACGTGCGCGCCACACCTTATCGCCTGGAAGAAGAAAAGATGGCGGTCATTCTGCAGCAGGTGGTGGGCACGGCGCATGGCCCACGGTTCTATCCTGACTTTTCCGGCGTAGTGCGCTCCCACAACTTCTATCCCGTGTCGCCCATGACTTTTGCCGACGGCATTGCCGCCGTCGCCCTCGGCTTGGGTCGCACCGTAGTGGATGGCGGCAAGTGCCTGAGCTTCTGTCCGCGCTATCCGCGAAATCTGCTGCAGTTTTCCTCCGTCGAAGACATCCTGGCCAACACGCAGACGGAATTCTGCGCCCTTGAACTCGACGGCGTTCCCCACGGCGGCGGCCCCGGCCATTTGCGCGAGGCCCGCTTCGGTCTCGACGTTGCCGAAGCCGACGGCACCCTCCACGCCGTAGCCTCGACCTATTCTGCCGACAATCAAGCGGTCTACGACGGCCTGAGCCGCCCCGGAGCCCGCGTCGTTACGTTTGCCCCCATGCTCAAGCACGGCGTCTTCCCCCTGGCCACGATCCTGGAGTTGCTGGTGCGCGCCGGCGAAGATGCCCTGGGCAATCCCGTCGAGATCGAGTTCGCCGTTCGCCTGCCCCGCGCCGAAGAGCCCGCCGAGTTCGGATTCCTGCAAATTCGCCCGCTCACTTTGGCACGCGACCATCAGGACCTTGCCATCGGCGATGTGGACTCATCCCAGTTGATCTGCCAGAGCACAAAGGTTCTCGGCAACGGTCGCATCGAGAACCTGCACGACATTGTCGTGGTCGATTCCCACCGCTTCGAGCGTAGCCGCAGTCAGGAAGTGGCCCGAGCCGTCGCTCACTTCAACGCCACCTTGAGTGCGGAGAATCGCCAGTATCTACTGATCGGGGTGGGCCGCTGGGGCTCCAACGATCCCTGGCTCGGCATTCCCGTCGAGTGGGACGAAATCTCCGGTGCCCGCGCTATCGTGGAAGCCGGCTTCCACGATTTTCGCGTGACCCCGTCACAAGGCAGTCATTTTTTCCAGAACCTGACCGCCTTCCAGATTGGATATTTCACCGTGAACCCTGACGCCGGAGAAGGCTCCGTCGATTGGCAATGGCTAGCCGAGCAGCCCGCGGTCGAGGAACAGGGTTGCGTCCGCCACCTGCAGTTCCCCCAGCCCCTTCGCGTGGTCATGAACAGCAGAACCAGCCAGGGCGTGATCTTCAAGCCCTGCATCTCCCAATAAAAAAGGCCCCGAACAATCCGGGGCCTTTGGGTTGTTGTGTTGAACGGTTACGGAGTCAAGCGCGCGAAGCCGCCCACTTCATCCTGCATGAAGGAACCCGTCCGGCTGTCCGGCCACGCACTGAACAGCGTCGCTCCATCCCATGCATTGCCCGTGTAGTCGCCCATGAAGCCGCTGCCGAACCCGTCGTTGAATGGATTCGACATCACACTGGTGAGTTTCTTGTTGGCCTGGAAGCTGGTTCCTCCATTGATCGAGAAGGTGGCAAACGCGTCGTAGTTGATGTTCGCAGTGTCGTTGCGACGGTCCAGCCACGTGACTCCAATCGTGCCTCGCGCGCTGGTGTTCAGCCACGGAAAGAATTGATCGTGCTGCACCGTTGCCGGAGCCACCCCTACTCCCGCACTCCAGGTCGTTCCACCATCGGCGGAGTGCGTGACCAGCACGCGCATCCGGTTTCCATCCCAGTTGTAATACACGATGTACAAGTGACCAGCATTCGGTCCGGTGCTGTTGTCAATCGCGATGACCGGAATATTGGAAACGCGTTCAAACGTATTGGGCAGGCAGCCATAGAATGCGCCGCAGCTGTCAGGAGCCAGCTTCGGACTGGCCACGGTCACCGGGGCGGACCACGTTACTCCGCCGTCGGTCGACTTGGAAACCAGCATTTTCGTGATCGTCCCGCCGCAGTCTCCCGTAGGGCCAGTGGCTGGGCAGCGCATCCACGACACATACACGGTTCCATCCTTCCCGATTGCCAGATCACTGAACTGATCGACATGGGTGGGATAGATCTGCTTGGTATCAACCACCACTGTGCTCCACGACGTCCCGTGGTTGCAGGAATGCGACACACTGATCTCGCTGTTGGAGCTGGGATCGAATTGTGTGTTCGAAACGTACAGGCAGTTGACGTGCGGGCTCGCGACGCTGGTATCAATCTCCATCCATCCCTTGTCGGTTGTTCCGCCTGCAAACGTGGGAACTGCGGCCACCACCAGAGTGCCCCATGTGGTTCCATTGTTCTTCGATCGTGAAACCCCAATCACCTGGCCGGCAGAACCGACGCCGATACCGCCCGCGAATGTGTTGCCCAGCCGGTCATAGCCGACCATGGGATCACCCAAGCCGCTTCCTCCCGGAAAAGAGGGCAGACACGTGTGATTCCACGTCGATCCACCATCACTCGACGCATAAAAGCCTTGGAACGTCGGGCAGCTGTAGTCGTTCGCGCCGGTCAGCAGTTGCAGCGCATTGCGCGGGTTTGCCGCGATCGGAACTTCATTCGCGATGTTCACGCCCGCTGAAGCCTGTACATTGGGCAGCACGCAAGGCAGCGGGGAACAGGTCAGACTCTCCTGGATGCCGAACGCGTTTATCGAGGACGGAAGTTGCACACTGCCGTTGCGCAGTGCCTTCGCCATCTGCACGCTTCCGGACTCTGGACTGAGCGGCAGAAAAGCGCGTGAGTCTTGCGCCCCCGCCAGTTGTGCGCCAATCGTTAACAACAGACCTGCGGCAAGCGCCGCAAGCACCGGAAAACCTTGAGGGAATTTAGTCATTGGTATCTCCTGAGAAACGAGTGTCTCGAAACATTGAGGTTCTCTTTTGGGTTAAGCAAAAACAACCCGAGGTTCTACTACGCAATGTAGTAGCCGCGTGATTGTGCCACAAATGCGCGGATGACGCTGTCAATAATTCTGTAAATTCACCGAAAACACCGGAAAATCTCTGGATATATGCAAGAACTTGCAAACTTTTGTCCGCATCTGTCGTCAGATTTCCCCGCACACCGTTCTGTGATTCAAATCACAGCCCCCCTGCGGCCCTCCGAACACAATTATCTAGTCGGGGAATTCGCCATTTCTTGCCCCGCGGAGTGCTTGTGTTCAAAATCATCCACGCAGAATTCCTGGCGCCCGGCATCAAACGCTTCGTCATCCAAGCTCCTCGCATCGCCCGTAAACAGAGGCCCGGCCAGTTCGTCATCCTTCGCATCTACGAAGAGGGCGAGCGCATCCCGCTCACCATCGAGAACTCCGATCCCGAGCGCGGCACGATCAACATCGTTGTGCAATCGGCGGGCAAGACCACTCACCTCCTGAATTCGCTGAACAGCGGCGATCAGATTCTCGACGTGGTCGGCCCGCTGGGAAAACCCTCGGAGATTGCCAACTACGGCACAGTTGTCGTGGTCGGCGGCGGAGTCGGCACTGCCATGGCCTATCCCACGGCCGCAGCCCTCAAGCGCGCCGGGAACCGCGTGATTTCCATCGTCGGCGCACGGAACAAAGAATTGGTGATCCTCGAACCGGAAATGCGCGCGGTGAGCGACGCTCTCATGATCACCACCGACGACGGCAGTTACGCCGACAAAGGTTTTGTCACCGACAAACTTCGCCAGTTGATTGAGAACGGCACACGCATCGACATGGTCGTGGCCGTGGGCCCGATCGTGATGATGAAAGCGATCGCTGAGATGACCCGCAAGGAGAACATCCACACCGTCGTCAGCCTGAATCCGATCATGATCGACGGTACCGGCATGTGCGGCGGCTGTCGCGTGCTGATCGATGGAAAGAGCGAGTTCGCCTGCGTCGATGGCCCCGAGTTCGACGCGCACCGCGTGGACTTCGCGGTTCTGGTCCAGCGCAACTCCATGTACCGCGATGCCGAGCAGCGTTCCCTGGCGGAATTCCAGCGAGTCCCCAGGACGGAAGCGTCCAGTCCGGGAGCGGAACACGTGTGTGCCGCGGTCCCGGCCAGCCGGCAAGGAGATCAACGATGAGCCCCACCGCAAAGAAGTCGTTAAACCCCCTGTCGCTGAAGGAACGCATCAAGGTTCCGCGTCAACTGATGCCCGAGCAACCCGCCGAGGTGCGCGCCCACAACTTCAGTGAAGTGAATCTCGGCTATAGTCCCGAACTCGCCCAGCAGGAAGCCATCCGCTGCCTGGAATGCGCCAAGCCCACCTGCACCGTCAACTGTCCTGTCGGCGTTAAGGTGAAAGAATTCGTTGAACTGATCGTGATCGGTGACTTCCTCGGCGCTGCCGCCAAGATCCGCGAAGACAACGTCCTTCCCGCCATCACCGGGCGCGTCTGCCCCCAGGAAGACCACTGCGAAGGCAAGTGCCTGCTGTCGAAGAAGGTGAAGCCCCTCGGCATCGGTTATCTGGAACGCTTCGTCGCCGACTACGAAAAGCGTATGGGGACTCACATAGTACCCAGCGTTCCGCCCACAGGGAAGAAGGTCGCCGTCGTAGGCAGCGGTCCTTCGGGTCTCACCGTAGCAGGTGATCTCATCCAGAGGGGCCACAAGGTTCGCGTGTTCGAAGCGCTCCATGAACTTGGCGGTGTGCTTGTCTATGGCATTCCCGAATTCCGCCTGCCCAAGCAGATCATCCGCGAGCAACTTGACTACATGCGCGAGATGGGAGTCGAGTTCGAGACCGACGTCGTCGTTGGTCGAACCGTGACCATCGATGAACTCATCGGAGAAGAAGGTTACGACGCAGTCTACATCGGCACCGGCGCCGGACTCCCGCAGTTCATGAACATTCCGGGTGAGCATTTCAACGGCGTCTACTCCGCGAATGAATTCCTGACTCGCATCAACCTGATGAAGGCCTACAAGTTTCCGACTTATGACGAGCCGATGCTCGATCTGCAAGGCAGAGACGTAGCCGTAATCGGCGGCGGCAACACGGCGCTCGATGCCATCCGCTCCGCCCTGCGCCTCGGCGCCCGCAAAGCCTATGTGCTCTACCGCCGCAGCGACGCCGAGATGCCGGCCCGCGCCGAAGAAGTTCACCACGCGCGGCAGGAAGGAATCGATTTCCAGATGCTGACCGCCCCGGTCGAGTTCCTCTCCGACGGCAAGGGATGGTTGACTGCCGCCCGCTGCGTTCGCATGGAATTGGGAGAACCCGACGCCTCGGGCCGCAGGCGTCCCGTGCCCATTCAAGGCTCGGAGTTCAATCTGCCGTTGTCAGTGGCCGTCATCGCCATCGGCACCAGCGCCAATCCGATCGTGCAGAGCACCACGCCGGGCTTGGGCACCAACAAGCGCGGATACATTCAGGCCAGCGAGGAAACGCAACGCACCACGCGCAAAGGTGTATTTGCCGGAGGCGACATCGTGACCGGCAGCGCCACCGTAATTCTTGCCATGGGCGCCGGCCGCCGCGCCGCCAAGTCAATCCATGATTATCTGACCACCGGCAACTGGGAGACAGCCCAGGAGTCACCAGCGCCCCGCGCCTGATGACAGGGAGCGCTGCGACGCCCATCAGGACGATGGCGCGTCGACGGGGACTAGGACTATAGCGATAACCCAAGCTATGACCGACATTACAGCAAGGCGCGGTGTCCCGTGCCAGTCGCCCAACGTGCTCACTTAATACCTGCTCATGCCTTCGTATAAGGTCCCGGAGGGACTACTGACAATAGCCCGCCAGTTCCACTGGCGGGTGACGTCGGTCAAGACCGAATCGCGTCCCGGAGGGACGCCTGAACCGGCTCTTGTCCTCCTCCGCGTGAGCTAGTCAAAGCTCAACTCAAAATACGTATCCGTCCTCCACCATACGAGCGGAATCCGCGCCGCCCAATACTTGCGATTGATCGTCTGCCGCGCTCGGCCATGCTCCGCTGCCGGCAAAATGCGCGCCGTCGCGGCAAACTCCGCTCCGGTCACAGTTCCGCGCATCGTGCACGGTGCCACCCGCACCCGCGGATTATTGCGAATCCGTTTCGTCTTCCCCATGTCGCCTCGCGTCATCACGTAGAGCTTGCCGCCTTCTTCTCCAAACCATACCGGAGTGGCGACGCCCGCTCCGGTTTTGCGAAACGTTGTCAGGGAAATATACTTCTGACCTTGAATGGAAGCGGGAATCGAACTTGGCATAGCTTCTATTTTAGATCGAGCACGCCTCAGTACGTAGCGCCGCCGTCCCGGCGGCTGTCACGGGGGCGTCTCGCCCCCGAATGCGAAGGCAAGATGCCGGCGCTACCGCAAAGCAACACGCGGCGACACTATTCCGGTCCACCGCTGTCATCTCTGGTACGCAATCTGCCTGCGCCGATTGCCCCAGTCCCGTCATATGTGTTACAAGCCTGAACATGCGTAAATGGAAAGATCGATTACAGCGCCGCAAGAAGAAAGCTCCGGAGCAGGGAAGTCAGCCGGCGCCTCCGCCACTGCAACCGGCATACTTCGATGCGGAGCAAGCCCCGAGCACAGTAGCCGAGTCAACTCCTCTCGAGTCCAGGCATGACGAGTCTCGCCATAACGAGGCCGAACTTCCGGCCGCCTCCCAGCCTGAGTTGGAAGCACAGCCCGCTCGCGAGGACTCTGCGAACGCCCCCGAGCAGCCTCGCCAGCCCGTCGCCGGTGGAGAAGCCCCGCGTGGACGCGGACGCCGCCGCCGAGGTGGCCGTGGCCGAGGCGGACGCGGCCGCGAGCAAGCTGTAGCGCAGGCCTTCACACCCGCCGCCGCGAAGGGTATTGTCCCCGACCTGCCTGGATCCCAAGAAGGAGTGCCGGAAGAAGGAGCGCTGGAAACGGCCGAACCAGAAGCTGCGCCGCAAGTGCAAGCGCCGGCGATTCCGGCGGCCGTGCCCGCCGCCACGGCCCGTCCGCCCAAAGGCATCGTCGTTCTTGCCATCGGACTCCCCGGCTCCGGCAAGAGTTCCTGGTTCAAGCGCCACAACGTGGTTCCGCTCTCCAGCGACATGGTTCGCTCTCTTCTCTTTGACGACGTCCGCGAGCAGCGCTTTCAGGATCTCGTGTTTTCCAACCTGCGCTCCATGCTCAAAGCGCGCCTCATCGCCAAGCGTCCCATGAATTATGTGGACGCCACCAACCTGACTCCCCAGGAGCGCCAGCACTGGATCAAACTCGCCAAGGATTACAACTACGAAGTCCACGCCGTGTTTTTCGATGTTCCGCTGGAAGTCTGCATTGAGCGCCATCAGCGCCGCGATCGCGTTATCCCGGAAGACATCATGCGCCGCATGGCCGCGAAGTTCAAAGCGCCGTCCTTCGCCGAAGGCTTCGCCAAGATTACGGTTGTGCGCGTGAAGAAGAAGGAAGAGTAGCGTACGCTCCAAGCCGCGAAGCGGTAGCCAGAACCAGCCGCGAAGCGGTAGCCGCCGGATTCAGCCGCGAAGCAGTTGCTGCCAGATCCAGCCGCGAAGCGGCGACAGAATGCAGCCCACGGCGCAAGCCGTGGGTGGCCGTGAGTGAATGGGAACCAGCCCCGGAGGGGCGAAAGAATACGACGCCGAGTCCGCGAGGAAGTTATCCCTTCAAATGCGGCAACAACTCCTTGAACGCCGCCGACGAAGACGACCGCATCAATTCATAAATCATCATCTCGGTCGACGAAATCACCGCGCCGGCAGCCCGCATGCGCTCCAGCCCGATCTTCCAGTTCCACTGCGCCCGCGAACTGACCGCGTCCGACGCCACGTGGACCAGATATCCCTCGCGCAGCGCTCCCAGCGCCGTCTGCGTCACGCAGATGTGGCTCTCCATCCCGCACAGCAGCAGAGTGTTGCGCTGGCCCGGTAGCCGCTTGAGCACGCTGCAAAAAACGTCGCTGCCAAAGCAGGAAAATAACGTCTTGTCGATCACTTCCGTCCCCGCCAGCAGGGAAGCGATCTCCGGCACCGTTCCCCCGAGTCCCTTCGCATATTGCGTGCTGACCAGCGCCGGAATCTTCAGAATCGTGGCCGCACGAATCAGAAGCTGCGTATTCCGCACCAGTTGTTCCTTCTGAAAAATCGGCGGCAGCAGCTTCTCCTGAATATCGATTACAACCAGCGCGCACTGCTCGGCCTCCAGCGGACGTCGCGCCATCTCGGCGTAATCCGCGGCGGGACGAATGGAATCGAGGGCGGTAACCATGGCTGCTCCTCATAAGTAAGTCTGACCATCCGATTCTACCGCTTCAAGAGAAGCACCAAGCCCCTATCGCGAGCCCCTTCTAGAGGGAGTCATCCTGACCGTAGCCGTTCTTCAGGCGGAGGGAAGGATCTCGCGCGGAGCGGTTCGGGAATATCCGCGCGACATCCCTCGCCCGACTGCAGAGCGATGGCTTCAGAATGACGCCGTCAAAAGAGGTTCCAAAGATCCAATTCGCGCCGCTACACCAACCGGTTTCGGTTGACCCCACCTCGCCTTCAACCATAAAATCAAAGTGGGCTTGTGAGCATCGGCTCCGGCCAAAAACTGCCCCCTCGTTCAACGGCTAGGACACCTGCCTCTGGAGCAGGTTATCGGGGTTCGAATCCCTGGGGGGCAGCCAAATCGTTTCCATCCTTCGCGTCTCTCTTCCTCATCACCTACTTCCATAGGGTTTGGCGTTTGGCACTCAGAACCATATACTTCCTCGACCTCAATTTCCTGGGCGCTCGTTGTCGGAGCCTTGAGTCTGCATGAGCCTTTCCCGCACGGATACGGAGCCACAACTCGATCGAGGCCTGACCCTCGCCCCCACGATTTCTCTCGTCGTGGGAGCCGTGATTGGCACCGGAGTCTTTCTCAAAGCAACCGTGATGGCGCAGACGGTGGGATCGCCCAGCCTCGTGCTCTGGGCTTGGGCGCTCGCCGGCCTGCTCTCCATGGCGGGAGCCCTCACCTATGCGGAATTGGGTGCACTTCTGCCACGTGCCGGTGGTGAATATGTCTACTTGCTTGAGGCCTACGGCGAAGGTCCAGCATTTCTGTATGGCTGGATGAGGTTCGTGATGGGATCTGCCGGATCCATCGCCAGCCTGGCCGTCGGCTTTGCCACTTTTCTTGCCGCCATCTTGCCGATCAATCACGTCTGGGCGGAATACCCCTACCATGCATTTGGTCAGACCCTGGTCTGGCGATTCGGCACCCAACAGGCTTTAGCGCTGGCCGTGATCATTCTGCTCTCGGCATTGAACTGTGGTCGCGTAGTGTTGGGCGGACAAGTACAGCTCTGGTTGACGATTCTCAAAGTTGCCGGCATTGCCGTCATCGTGGGCGGCATCCTGTTCTTCTCCAAGGGAGGCACAGTCGCGAATCTGGCTCGTCCCCTGGGCGTCAGACCATGGACCGGGTTCGCGGCATTCGGGACCGCCATGCTCGCGGCTCTCTGGGCTTACGAAGGTTGGAATCAGATGCCCATGGTCGCCGGCGAGGTTCAACATCCGACGCGCAATGTTCCCAGAGGTCTCATCATCGGCATGGCCCTGGTGGTTGTGATCTATTGCGTGGCCAACTTCTCGTATTTTTACGCACTCCCGTTTTCCGAAGTCTTAACTTCAAACTCCACTACCTACCGGGACGCACTGCCGGTGGCCGCCAAGGCCGCGCAGACTTTTCTGGCTCGCTATGGCGCAACCTTCGTTTCGCTGGTGTTTGTTCTCTCTACTCTGGGCGCGCTGAACGGCACCATTCTTTCCTCCGCTCGGGTGCCGTATGCGATGGCACGCGACCGGCTGTTTTTTGCCGCCTTTGGCCGCGTCAGTGGCGCGACTCATGTCCCGGTATTCTCGATCGTATTGCAGGGGATTTGGGCAAGTTTACTGGCCATCTCAGGAACGTATGATCAGCTCACGGACTGTGTGGTCTTTGCTTCCTGGATCTTTTACGCGCTGGTCACAACTTCCGTCTTCGCTCTGCGGCGAAAAATGCCCCACGTAGATCGCCCCTACAAGACGTTGGCGTATCCATTTTTACCGTTGGTGTTCGTACTGGTTGCCAGCTGGCTGGTCTGGAACACCATTCACACGCGGCCTCTCGAATCTACTGTTGGTTTGGGTCTGATCGCAGCCGGGCTTCCACTTTATTTCTACTTTCGCAAGTCGCGCGCGAGAACGGCGCCGCCCGTCGGCCCCAACGGGTAATTACTTCGCACGCCTGCTCTTGCTTTTCTTTTTCTTCGGACTGGATTTTCGAGCGCTGGGCTTCCTTTGCGGAGCGTAGGCGATGCAATCCGCCTCAATCAACATCCCCGGCAACGCTCGCAAGTCACTTCCAACGGTCGTGCGCACCGGGTAGGGAGCTGAAAAACGGCGGGCGTACACCGCGTTGTAGCGCGCAAACAGGGCAGTATCGCTCAGATGCACCGTCACCTTGATCACGTCGGCAAGCGTGGCATGATCGGCGGCGAGCACAGACTCCATATTGCTGATCACTAGTTCGGTCTGCTCTTCGATCGACTCTCCTGACAGCTTGCCGGTTTTAGCATCCACCGGACCCGTTCCCGTCACGAAGATAAAGTCTCCCGCGCGCCAGCCTTGCGCGTAGGCCCCTTGCGGCGCTGCTCCCCGGTCGGTCTGAATCACGTATTTCGCCATTGTCCCTCCCGATTTATCAACTCTGATCTTCATCAACATAAGGCCTACGTCCTGAGTCCTCGTGCCCGCACAGGCCAAACCACCTCCACCCGCTCGCCCCGAAACCCGATGATTTCGTCGCTCAGATTGGCACAGGTACAGGCGTGGTAGGGGAAGAAGCGGATTTTCTCTCCCAGCTTCACATCCTCTTCCGTGCGCGCCATCCCATGCTCTTCATTGAGCCGCTCCACAAAGATTCGCCGGTCCACGGCCCGCGCGATGGCAGCGGGAGCTGCGCGGCCAGTGCCCACGCCGCCTGCGTCCCCGCTAAAAGTCTTCGTGCCACCGTCGATTGTCAGACGGCCACCTCCACTCGTGCTCGCCACCGTGCACAGAACGGAAAGCGCCAACTGATCTTCGGTCGCAATGCCGTTATCCAGTTGCATCAAATCATTGAAAACGTAGTTGCCCGCGCGCACCTCCGTGACTCCCGGCACTTCCGCGACCCATTTCCCCGTCGGCGTGCTTCCCGCCGTGACCTCGCTGACCTCGACACCACTCGCTCGCAGACGGTTGGCAACCTCCACCAGCAATCGTCCTTCGGCATGACCGGCATCTTTGGGGTTCGGCGCTCCCGGAAACCCGCTAGAGCGATAGGTCGTGATCCCTCCCAGTCGCAGACCCGGTAACGATCCTATTACGGCAGCGAGACGCTCAACGGCAACCTGATCTTCCCAAGGAATTCCTCCCCGGTGAAGTCCGCTGTCAATATCGATCTGCACTTTTATCGTAGCCCCGGCTTGGGCCGCTGCCTTCGACAACCCGCGCGCAGCCTCTTCGCAGTCGCAGTTCACCGTCAGGCTCCGTGTACGCGCCGCCAACGCGGCGACGCGCTGCCACTTCATCTCGCCGACGACGGGATACGCGATGCAGATGTCGTCGATTCCCGCTGCCGCGAAGGGCTCAGCCTCGCTCACTTTGGCGCTGACGATTCCACCCGCGCCCGCTGCCAGCTGCATGCGGGCAATTTCGGGGATCTTGTGTGTCTTGATGTGCGATCGGAACTTCACTCCGCACTTGTCAACGTGGGCTTGCCACTCGCGGATGTTCTTCTCCAAACGGTCTAGATCAATCAGCGTTGCCGGAGTGTCCAGATCGTAGAGGAATGATCCTTGCTTGGGGTGTGATGGAGCCAACTTCGGTTCTCCTCTTTCGTATTTCGGCGTTCCTAGTGTCGTGTCTCCCAAGTTCGTGGCATCAATCACCCTGTCATCCTGAGCGAAGCGAAGGACCTATGTAGTTGACCGGGCCAGTCCATAGGCCTCTCGCTTCGCTCCAGATGACTGTCCATTCTTATGTGCGTATTTCCGGGACACGACACAAGGATATCGCCTTACCCGGCCACGCGGAATCCCTCGCTACGGCCGAATCGTTTCCATCCCTTCGTCCCCGTTTATTGCGGCGCTCCGTCGCTCTCCGGTTTTCAGTAGCGGTGCGGCTCTCCTATCCGGTACCATCTCCGAGGACGCATTCGAAATATTTTATTCGGGTGCCGTCTGATGCCGGCGATCACACTCATGCGAACGAATCGCAGACGCTACCATCTAGTCAGTGCTCTCGCCCTTCTCGCCGTCCTGTGTGTCCCCGGCGTCTTCGCGAAGAACAGCACTCAAGTTGTAGTGGTCCCCGTCACCAACATGTATTCCGGCCCCAGCGACCAGTCGGACGTTGTCTCTCAGGCCATTTACGGCAGCAACGTGATTCTGCTGACCGCTCGCGGCGAATGGTCCAGAATCCAAACCGCAGACCACTATAAAGGATGGGTTCCCAGCCGACACCTCCGCCTGATTCAGAGCGGCACCGGCTACGCTACGGCAGGGGTGATCGTCCAGGTGGAAAGTCTCTTCGCCAATCTCTACCGCGAGCCCGACGTCACCCGCCACAAGCCCGTCCTCACCATTCCCTTCGAATCGCGCCTGGAAGTGATCCCCGATGCGAAGAACGACGAGAAGAAAGACGAGAAGGGAAAAGGAGGGAAGGAAGCCAACGAGGGCTGGTTGCAGGTTCGCCTCCCCGACAAGCGCAGTGCGTGGATCCAGTCGAGCGACGTCGTTTCCGATCCGAAACCCTTGTCGATTCCCGAATCCATCGAACTCGCCAAGCGCTTCCTCGGCATTCCCTATCTGTGGGGAGGCAGTTCCAGCTTTGGCTTCGACTGCTCCGGCTTCACGCAAATGCTGGTGCGCGCCCGCGGCTTCAACATGCCCCGCGACGCCGATAAGCAAGCCGCGTGGACGGGCGTGGTCGCCGTCGATCGCCGGGATCTCCAGCCCGGCGACCTGCTTTTTTTCGGCCCTTCACCGCGCCAGATTAATCACACCGGCATGTACATTGGCGACGGCCAATTCATCCAGGACGCCACCAACGGACATCCGGTCGTCCAGATCAGTCGCCTCGACGATCAGCC